>CAZGVR010000101.1:8588-10098 GCA_964528945.1 uncultured Myxococcales bacterium | reverse complement strand
TCTCCCAGCAGGGAGATGAAGATGCACTGCATCGCGTCGTCACCCGGATCCAGGGGGTCGATGCACGCAGCCACCTTGGCGCACGTCAGCGTCTCGTCCGGCGGCACGGATCCCAGATCCCCGGGCGTGCAGTCGGAGGTCTCTACCGTATCCGAGGCATCCGGGTCCTCGATGACATCCTCGTCGCCCGCGTCCGGATCGGAGGGCGAATCCTCCACCGCGTCTGGCATATCGTTCCCGTCTGCCCCATCCGATCCTTCGGGCACGTCCGAAGTGTCCGAGAAATCCAGGACGTCAGTATCTTCCTGGCCCTTGTTCTTGCCCCCACACGCGACCAGGAGCAACGCGGACATCGCGAACGCAAGGTGGCTCGAGCAGTGAAGATGGCTTATCGTCATGTGCCGATCCTCCATGTATGGCGTGTTTCTACGACCATTCCACCCCGACATCAAGCCGCTCCCCGCGTGACAGGTGCACCGCGGCCCGCCGCGGAGAACAGGAGTAGTTCTTCCTTCGCCCGATGCTTCCTGCTATTCTCGAGCGTCATGATCCGGCGAATCAGGATCGATGGGTACAAGTCCTTCGCCGCAGCCGAAGTCGACATCGAGCCGTTCACCTGTATTTTCGGACCGAACGCGTCGGGAAAGAGCAACCTCGCCGACCTGCTCGGGCTCCTTTCGCGTACTGCCAGGGCCGACTCGCTCCGCGAAGCGTTCAGGGACCATCGGGGACAGCCGTTCGAGGCATTCCACTCCGTGGTCGGTCTCGGAGAGGCATGGCTCGAGAGGCTCAGGACCGGCCAGCCCGACCTGCGGTTCAGGGTCGAGGTCGACATGGAGCTCTCGCCCTCTCTCGTGGATGGCGCAAACGAGGAGCTCAGGGACAGGAAGAAGCTCGAGGCTAAGAAGGGCTCGTACACCAGGGTCGCAGAGCGTTTTCTGAGGTACTCGCTCACGGTGGGCCTGCCTCTGCCCGGCGGTGAGCCGTTCGTGGCGGACGAGGGCCTGGTGGCGACCGGTCGCAACGGAGAGCCCAAGAAGTCCCGGTCCCCGTTCATCGAGCGAAAGCAGGGCTCACACTACGTAGTCCACCTCGAGAAGCAGAACCACCCGCGCTACTTCCCTCTCGAGCGGACGAGGACGCTCCTCTCCGAGATCTCCGATCTGGTGAACCACCCGCACTTGGTTACGGCCCGTCGCGAGATCTCCTCGTGGCGCATATACCAGGTGGCAACCCATCTCACCGGACGCGAGGTCGGGATCTCCGGAGCGCCCGACCCTGGCCGGAGCGGCGAGGACCTCGTCCCTTTCCTGCACGGGCTCAAGAGCAGGAACCCGGGGGAGTTCGAGAGGCTGGCCAGGCTCTTCGCGGAGATCGTCCCGGGCTCTGCCGGGTTCGACGTGAACGAGATCAGGCCCGGAATGCTCGAGCTGCACGTCATCGACGCTGGGGGAGCCGAGTTCCCGCTGCGGCTTGTGTCCGAGGGCGCGATCCGGCTGCTGTGCCTGGT
>CAZGVR010000101.1:0-8578 GCA_964528945.1 uncultured Myxococcales bacterium | reverse complement strand
ACACTGGCGCGCGAAGACGGAGTACAGGTGCTGGTCTCCACCCATTCCGCACCCATGCTCGATCTCGTCCGGGCGGAGGATTCGATCGTCCTTTGCAGCCGCAAACCCGGAGCAGGTTCCACCTTCAGCCTCTTCCCGCCCGGAACCCTCCTCAGGCAGAGCTACCTGGACCTGGCGCTCGACGGCTCGACGCAGAAGCCGCAGCATGCGGCCCTGGCCAAGGACGACGCGAAGTCCCAAGGCTCGTACGATGGGGAGTCCATCGACGTTGACAAGTGATCGGCCGACGTATAGAAACGGCCTACCCAAGCCTGCGAAAGTGGCGGAACTTGGTAGACGCGCAGGATTCAGGTTCCTGTAGGCGCAAGCCTGTGGGGGTTCAAGTCCCCCCTTTCGCACCGAATCTCTTCCCGTGACCCCGGGGGAGCCAGCCCAATCCTACGCTACGTCCCGCGATTGACATCAATCACCCGACCCACCATGATTCACCCCCATGCCGAAGACACGATCCATCCAGGAAAAGTCCACGTTCATCCTTGCAAGCCTTCTCGCGTCACTGCTAGCTGCCGCAGGACCGATATCGGCCGCCCCGGTGCTAGTCGAGTTCTCGGCCGCCGACGGAACCTCGCTGGTCCCGTCGACGGAGGCCAAGGTCGGTCCATTCGCGTCGAGCGCGGAAGCGACCGGCAAGCGGGTTTCGGCCAGGGCTTCCTCCATCTCGGAGGCGCGCGACGATCTCGTAGCTACGCTGCAGCCCTACCTGCTCGCATCCATTACCGGCTCCTACAACAACTTCCCTCTTCTGAGGATGGAAGTGGACGAGGCCGGGCGATCCGATCTCGCGATGCACCCCCAGGTCGTCGCCGTGTACGACGACCAGATGCGCATCCCCCTCATGGAGTCCTCGCTCGCCTTCCTGGACGCCAGCGACTGGCACGACTCCGAATACACTGGAAACAACACGGCTGTAGCGGTCCTCGACACGGGCATCGCCTACTGGAACGGCTTCTTCGGTGCATGCGACGACGTGGGAGAGGTCGGAATCCCAGGTTGCCGCGTCAAGGTCTTCGAAGGTTTCGCGACGCTGACCTTCGGGACCGGCAGCACGGACCCGGTCTACGTCGCGACGAACGCTCCTCACGGCACCAACGTGGGCGGCATAGTGTCCGAACTCGCCCCGGGGACGGATCTCCTGAGCCTCGGCGTCTTCGCGATCTACGACCCCGACTCCTCCACTGGCTTCGACGGCGGGACGCTTGCCAACGACGGGGACGTGGCCGAGGCGCTCGACTGGTGCATCGATCACAAGGCGGAATACAACATAGTCGCGGCCAACATGTCTCTCGGCAGCTCGGTCGACGCCGCGGCGACCGGATACTGCAGCGGATGGATGGCCGGGGCATACGTGACCGTCTTCAACGCCGCGCGGGACGCGGGGATCGTGCCTGTCGTCGCCACCGGCAACGACTACGTGAAGACCGCGATCGCCCCGCCGTCATGCGTGTCTTCAGCCTTCGCAGTGGCAGCCGGCTACGACGACCCGGCGTACGGCTACACGTGCGGCACGGGCCCCGTGATCCCTGGAGCCGTGACCTGCTTCTCGGACACCAACAGCCTCGTCGACATCGTTGCCCCGGGAAACGACATCGATGCGGGTGGCCTGTACGGCTACTCGGGCACATCGATGGCCTCGCCTCACGGAGCCGGTCTTGTCGCTCTCTACGCCTCCCGCTACGGCTCGTCCCCGATATGGACGATCGAGCGCATACGCGCGGACGCGGTGCCGATAGAAGAGATCGGCCCTGCCCAGACCTACATCCACCGGTCAGCGAGGGTCGGGGATCGGGAGGCTGTCATGAAGTTCGACTCGGGTGCAGTGCTCGCATCGAACTTCAGCGGCATGGACATCCCGGATGCGGATCCCACCGGCATCGAGGTCACGGGAACGGTGGTCTGCGATAGCGCCCTGTGCCTCTCCGACACAGTCGGCAACGTCTACCTGGATCTGGACGTCGTACACCAGGGTACCGGCGATCTCGTGATCGAACTGGAGGGTCCCGACGGCACGATCGTGACGCACGAGTTCGTGGACGACGACGAGGTGGGCGTCGAGAACGTGAACTCCATCCTGGGGAGCCAGCATCTGCAGGGCGTGTTCGTCGCGCTCAGCGGCAGCTCGATCGAGGGCGAGTGGAAACTGCGCGTCCGGGATGACACTTCCGGCCGGATCGGCCGGCTCCACCAGGCAGTGCTGCTGATCGACTCTGCCAGGGTGGAAATCCTTGGGGAGATCGCCGCGCCTGACGTGGCGCGACCGGACGAGCCCTTCCCGGTCGACGTGACCCTCTTGAACAGGGGCAATGCTTCGGTGACGGTCGCCGATCTTTCGCTCGAACTCGTCGATGCGATCTCGGGTGAAGTCGTGGACAGCGGTCAGATACTTCCCGACGTGCCATTCGCACCGGAGAGCACCAGGTCGCACGGCCTCGATCTGTCCGGCCCGCAGGGTAACTACACCCTACGGCTGACGGCGACCGCGCTGGACCCGTCCCTGGCACCTGGACTGGTGGCGGAAGAGGTGCCAGTGGCAATCACCTACAGGACATTCGCATCCTTCACGGTCGCCCCCGCAGTCCCAGCTCCAGGCATGGAAGCATCCCTGCTCCTCACGAGCCGCGGGATAATCGATGAGGCGGCGTGGGACTTCGGCGACGGCACCACGTCCACCCTCAGGGACCCTACCCACTCCTGGGAGATGCCGGGCGACTACGTGGTCACCTTGCCGGTAGCCGGGCCGGACGGAAATGCGACCACCGCGAGGACCGTCCATGTGGCCGAGCCGATCGCACCCGACTTCGGCGCCGAGGGTGGCGGGTGTGCATGCAGCGTCGCGGCGCCCGGCTCCCCGGCAAGCGTCCCGTGGCTCGCTCTAGCCACGGGCGCCCTGCTCCTCACCTTGCTGAGGGTGCTCCGGTCCCGCGGCTCGACACTCCGGCACGCCCCTGCGAGGCAAGGAACTGCGCCCCTGCCGCTTGCGATTACGGTGGTCGGGCTCTTGAGCCCGGTAATGGCCGCGCTGCTCGCTTCCTGCGCCCCCAGCGACATATCTTGCGGGGACGCATGCGTCGAGGATGCCCCGGCCACCGCACCCTGGATCTCGCTGCTCGATCCGGCGGACCCTTCCATGGACGACGTCCCCATCCACGTCATGCTTTCCACGCGTGAGCCATCGTCCTGCGACGTGGATCTCGAACTCTCCGTCGCGGATGGCGACTGGACCACGCTCACGCTGGTCGATCCCGCGGAGGCGGCTGGCCTCGAATCAGGCCCCGAAGGATCGGAGCACGACATCGTCTGGCGGAGCACCGCAGACATCCCCGGTGACGTAGCCGAGGTCCGCGTACGCGCAGTTGCCTCCTGCACGGACGGCGACTCGCTCCCGGTGACGAGCAGTCCGTTCGACGTGACCAACTTCTTCGTGACGAACCCGCACGCCGTCGTCATAACAGAAATCTCCACCGCCGAGAGCGGCGAGACCAGCCCCCCGGGCGAGTACAGATCCGACTGGGTCGAGATCCTGAACACGACGAGCACGGATCTTTCGCTCGATGGCTGGGTGATCCTCGCCACTACGGGGGGTGCAGTGCACGACGAGTTCGCACTCGACGGCATCACCATGGAGGCGGGCGCCCGCATCGTCCTCGCGGAGATCGACTCCCCGATCGAGGGCGCGATCATCCTCCCGGACGAGATCCCGTGGGACACGACCGCTAGCGGCGCGATAGCAATCATCGCCGAGGGCGGACGCGGGGTGGACTTCGTTCGCTGGGGCGGATCTTCGGAGATCCCGCCGGCAGGCCTGTCCTGGACCGACGATCCGCCCCTGCCCGTCCCTCAGACGCTCACCGTCCTGAACCGCACGGACGAGTCCAGCGACACGGACAGGGCCAGCGACTTCTGCGTGGCCCAGCCCACCCCTGGATGGGAATCGGTCGGGTGCCTGCGGCGGACCCTTCCTGGCGAGGTGCTGATAAGCGAGCTGGACTCGCAGGGATCCAACGATCAGATCGAAATCCTCAACGTGTCAGGCGACTCGGTCGAGATCGGTGGCTGGGTCCTCCTCTGGGACGGCGACGATCTCGGATCGGGCTCGGTCGCGCTGGGCGGCTTCGGTCTCGAAGCCGGATCCCGTCTCGTGCTTCGCGACAACGGCACGGCAGGACGGGTGATCGGCGGCACGCTCATGGAGCTCGGCCAGAACCTCAACATCGACGGCTTGATCCCTATCGCCATCGCTCTCCAGAACCCCTACGGCGACGTCATCGACTTCCTTGCTGCCGGCGGCTCGAAGATCCGCTGGGTGGACTGGACCGAGGACGAGCCCACGCCAATGCCAGGCCCGAGCACGACCCTGTCAAGGAGGCCCGGCGAGCCCGACACCAACTCCGCGGCCGACTTCTGCCTCACCACAGACAACCTGGGATCTGCGCCTACATCGTGCCTCGAGCCGATCGGCGCGGAACTCGTGATCACCGAGGTCATGGTCGGCAGGCCGGACTGGGTGGAGAACTGGAACCCGGGTCCAGGCTCGGTCGATCTGTCCCGGGTCTTCCTCAGCTACTCTGCGCCCTACTACGGTGGCTCGGTAGGCGACTTCCTCCTGTCCGGGACCATCGCTGCAGGCGAGTTCGCGCTGATCGCGGAGAGGGACGTGCCCGGCGTGACAGGTGAGATCCTCACCAGCGACAACATGTCCCTGGGAAGCGACGGCGCGGGCAATGTCACGCTGAGGGACGTCTACGGCTTCGGAATCGACTTCGTGATGTGGGGTGACCCGGCCGGCGTACCCATCTGGCCGGACACGTGGTTCGGACTGGGAGCGGACGTCTATCCCACGGACGAGGACAGCATCTGCATACAGCGGCATCCGCACGATGCTGCAGACACGGACTCGCGCGACGACTGGTGCTGGTCCACCCCGACCCCTCTGGTCGCCAACGATCTCTGCCTCTAGCAGCCCTTCCCTCCCTCCGACCCTGTCCTCCCTTGGCCCCCGCGTTCAGCACGCGCACGCGCAGCAAGGCAGCGTGGGCATCAGCCACAGTACGGCTACGGTCAGCTTCACGAACGGGCAGGCCTTCATCGGCAGTGCCGATGTTCGGGCGCCCGTGAACGCGGCCAGCAGCGCGGTCACGGCGAGCATGGCGGCACATGATCGAAGCACGACAGTAGTAGCCTGGTCCTGCAGGTGCCCGGTCGCGACAAGGATGAACACCAGCACCCCCATGAAGCACAAGGCCAGGCCCTCGGACACCCAGGTCATGAACACGATGCGCCTCTCGTCGTCCGTGAGCGGCCCGAACCCCGCCACCACCGATCCGACGGGCATCATGTGCACCAGCCCCCAGAGGGTGACGATCCCGGATCCCGCATAGACCATGTACTCGTGCTTCAACAGCCCGCTCCTGGAGCCAGATTGTCCGCTGGCGGTCGCCGTGTCAATCGGCCGCCGCCGATCGAAGGGACTGCCCGGTACCGACTGCCCGGCACTTGCGGACGGGCTTGGACCCTAGTACATGGCAGAGGCGATGCGACGCAAGACCGTCATCCTCGCGCAGCCTGGCGGCCAGAACTGGGTCCCAGGACGGCGAGACATCACCCGCGCCGTGAACGTCATGATTCCGGTGGGCATAGCCAGCCTGTCGTCCTGGCTCGAGGAGCACGGCGCATCCACGCGGATCCTCGACGGCTACGCGCATCCCGCCCCGCTCGAAAAGTGGGTCGACGCGATCCGCGCGGAGGCGCCAGCTTTCCTGGGTATAACGAGCACCACCTCGAGCTTCAGGGAGGGTGCCCGTCTGGCTGCAGCGGTCAAGGCGGTCTCGCCGGGCACGGCGGTCATTTTCGGGGGTGTCCACGCCTCCGCGCTCCGCGAGCGCGTGCTCCTCGAGCACCCGTGCGTCGACGTCGTAGTGGTCGGGGAGGGCGAGGAGGCGATCCAGGCGATCGTCGAGCGTGACGGACGTGACCTTGCGGACGTGCCCGGGCTGGTCATCAGGGACCGCGATGACGTGGTGTTCACGGGGTGGCGCAGACCCTCGCTCGACCTGGACTCCCTGCCCTTTCCTGCCTACGACAGGCTCCCGGGCTATCCACAGAGCTATCCCCTGCCCATATTCGGCTACCCCAAGGCGCCGACCTCCAGCGTCGTGACCAGCCGCGGATGCCCCTATTCCTGCACCTACTGCGATCGATCGGTCTTCGGGCGCTCGTTCAGATACAACTCGCCGCGCTACATGCTCGAACACCTCCACCACATCCGCTCACGCTGGGGCGTCCGCCACGTGACCTTCTACGACGACATCTTCACCGCGAACAGGAAGAGGGTCGAGGGATTCTGCGATCTCATGGCCTCCGGGAATCCTGGCGTTACTTTCAGCTGCGCGGTCCGGTCCAACCAGATCGACGAGGAGCTTGTGCGGCGGCTGGCCGCGGCAGGCTGCTGGCAGGTCAGCTTCGGAGTGGAGTCTGGCGACCCGGAGGTGCTCAGGACCCATCGACGCGGGACGGATCTTGACGACATCTTCGACAAGGTCCACATCCTCAAGCGTCACGGACTCCGCGCCAAGGGCCTGTTCATCGTCGGTCTCCCTGGAGAGAGCGAGGAGACCATCCGCAGGACCATAGATTACGCCTGCAGGGTTCCGTTCGACGAGGTCAACGTGTCGAAGTTCACGCCGTTCCCCGGCGCCCCGTTGTACGAGACGATCCGCGATCTGGGGGAGTTCGACGAGGACTGGGATAGCATGAATCTCCTCAACTTCGTGTTCGTGCCCGAGGGTATGACCCGCGAGCGACTGGAGGACCTGTACCGGGAGTTCCTGAGGCGCTTCTACCAGAGGCCCCGGACCGCATGGACCTACACGAAGCTGATGATCACGTCGCCGGTCCACCTGATGACGGTACTCCGCAACGCGGGCCAGTTCCTGCCCTATCTCGCATGGGTCGGCACGGGCCGGGGTCCGGCTGCCTGAGGGGGGCTACTCGACCACCGCTCCCTCGTCCACGGTCACCAGCGGGGGCTCGTCCGGCGGCTCCACCCTCGCAACGAAGAGCCGCTGCTCCGAGTCCAGGACGGCCATCTTCCCGCCGTCGGGCGCCCATGCAACCGACACCGGGTCCCCGGGGAACTCCACCAGCAGCGCGTCCTCGTCGCCATCCATGAAGGTCGCGAGCCACAGGCCGCCCGGCTTGCCGTAGACGTAGCCGCGCCCGTCCTGCGTGTAGGCGGTTCCCTGGAGGCCGCCGATGAAGGCCGAGAGATCATCGAGGACCTCCACCCCGGCGAAGTTGCCGCGAGGCTCGCCGGGGAGCAGGCCATCGCACTCGTCCGCGGGATCCCCTGGTACCGAGCCCCCCTCGACCAGGGGTGGCGGCTCACCGGACATGGTCAGGAGCGCGGCGAACCCCTTCCGCGCGATCACGAGGCGATCGTTCCCCTTGAAAAGGATGAGGTCGAGCGCCTCGGTCTCCGAGGGCACTTCGGCCGCGGACCACGGGAACTGCTCGTCCATGCCCTCGACGAAGGTGTGCACGTTGCAGAGGTCCTCCTTTTTCCTGAGGCAGACCTCGATCCGAGCTGCAATCCTTCCGGCCAGATCCTCGCATGCATCGCCGCCCCCGGCAGCGTAGATCTGGAAGTAGACCCTCCACTTGCCCTTCTTCTCCCATGGGGGCTTGCCAGCCTTGAGCGTCTTCTTCAGCTCGTCGCCCTCGAGGGCGCGGGCCTCCTCGCCGTTCCAGATCTCCCATCCGTCGCTCGAGCCGAAGAGCAGCTCGCCACCCTCTAGCCATCTGAACGAGGTCACGTCGAGTCCGGCGGCGATCTCCTCTAGTGCGTAGGACCATCCCGACGCCAGCGTGACACGCGCCTCGCTAGCGGCCGGAGGTACGCCGTCCCCTGCCGCTGAATCCCCCGAGCCCGGCAGAGCATCGACGGCAGCTTCGGTTGCCTGGTCGAGGGCCTCCCCGTCGCCGGCGGAGGGGCAGGAAGCCGACACCGGCTCTGCCGTGCAGCAGGGGCACCCTGGCGGACAGTGCGTCCTCGAGGTCGCGCCGCATCCCGCGGAGAGGAGCAGCAGGGCCGCGACAGCGGCTACTCGATCCTGCACTCGATGTCGAAGGCGACCGTCCATGCGCATTCGCCTTCCTCCGAAGTGCAGATCCCGGAGTAGTCCCAGGAGTCGGCCTTGCCGACCATGCACTGGTTGTACTCGGCGAGGTCGGCGTGCGACAGGACCATGAGGGCTCCGCCCGGGCCATTGCATCCCACGAGGAGCGTGACCGTGCGGACGTGGTCGTTCCTGCACCCCAGGTGCTCGGTGCACGACTGAAGGTCATTCAGATGGGAGCCGAGGAAGGCGGCCACGTCCGGGCCTGCGCACTCGGGCGCCTCGTCCGGATCCACCTTTACCGGAGCCGATGGCGGCTTGACCGTGAAGGTCGGCGTCCCGCACGCGACGAGCCACAGCGAGGCGAGGAGAAGGGACGAGAGGGGTGGATTGAAGAGCATCCGCCA
>CAZGVR010000100.1:7845-10120 GCA_964528945.1 uncultured Myxococcales bacterium | reverse complement strand
GGATGGTCTCGAGGTCCTTCTCGTCGTACTCGGGACGGAAGCGCCGCTCCTCGTCGAAGACCCTCGTGCACCTCTTGAGCTCCACTCCCTCGACCTTGCCGGAGCCCGTGATTGACCTGGGGCCCCAGCCGTTCCGGATCGTGATGCCTTCCTCGAGGGTCTCGTCGATCTCCTCGAAGTGTGCCGGCATCTCGTCGCGCTGCTCGAGGGAGACCATCTCCACGGAAGCCGCCCCCAGCCTCAGCGCAGTGCGGGCCACGTCCACGGCCACGTTGCCGCCGCCTATCACCACCACCCTGCCACGGGGCGCGGGCTTCTTGTCGGCCAGCCACGCATCGCGCAGGAACTCGACGCCGTGCATGACATGCGGGAGATCCTCGCCTGGCACTCCGAGCCTGCGGCTCGTGTGGGCACCGACCGCGACGAACACTGCATCGAAGCCCATCTCGCCCAGGATCTGCGAAAGTGTGACGTCCTTGCCGATGCGCACGCCCGTCTTCAGCTCGACGCCCAGACCCAGGATGGCGTCGATCTCCTGCCTGAGGACCTTGCGCGGCATCCTGTACTCGGGCACTCCAGCAACGAGCATGCCGCCCGGCTCCGTCAGGGCCTCGAAGATCGTGACCGGGACCCCGGCCAGGGACAGGTAATAGGCCGCGGTGAGACCGGCCGGGCCGGCGCCTATGATCGCGACCTTGCGGTCCGCGCGCCGCTCCGATGGCTTGGGGAGCGCTGGCGCGCCCTTGTCGGCCTCGTAGTCCGCGAGGAAGCGCTTGATGGACCTGATGCCGACCGCCTCGTCGACCTCGCTCCTGCCACAGGCGGTCTCGCAGGGATGCACGCACACTCGACCGCAGACCGAGGGCAGCGGAAGCTCGCGGCGTATGAGATCCAGCGCCTCCGAGTACTTGCCAGCCCGCGTCAGGGCCACGTATCCCTGCACGCTTATGTGGGCGGGGCACGCTTCACGGCAGGGCGCGGTCCCCTTCTTCTCGATCACGTAGGCGTTCGGCACGGCCTGCGGGTACAGCTTGTGGATCGCCTTCCGCCCTCCCATGCCCATGTTGAAGCGCGACGGCTCCTCGACCGGGCAGACCTTCTCGCATTCGCCGCACGCCTTGCACTTGGCCGTGTCCACGTAGCGCGGCTCGTGATGGAGCGTCACCGTGAAGCGGGGGGCGTCCCCGTCGACCCTGGTGACCGTAGTGCCCGTCATCACATGGATGTTCGGGTGCAGCCCCAGGGCCACGAGCCTCGGGGAGATCGTGCACATGGAGCAGTCGTTCGTCGGAAACGTCTTGTCCAGCTGGACCATGCGGCCGCCGACTGCGCTGCCCTCCTCGACGAGGATCACCTTGTACCCGGACTCGGCCAGATCGAGCGCGGCCTGCATGCCGCCGATGCCGCCGCCGACCACGAGCACCGAACCGACCGCGGTCTTGGGCGGCTCGGCCTTCGCGAGCCTGGCCGGCTCGGCCGTTGCAGGTCTGGACGGCTCGGCCGCCCTTGCCGGTGAAGGTCTCGCAGGCTCGGCCGGCCTGGCCGCTTGCGCAGCCGCCGGCGATGCCGGCGACGCCGCTGCCTCGCCAGCAGGTCTGGAACCGATCAGCCTTCCTGATCCCAGCGGCTGGAGCGGCTTGAGAGGCCTCATGGGCTGGAGCGGCTTGAAGGCTCCGTCCCTCGTCTTGTCGTCCTTGTCTTCGGGCTTGTTCATGCCAGTCCCTTTGCGTGCAGGAAGGGCCGCGGATCCATCGTGTGCTTTCCGAGCCACGCCTGGACGGCGTTCATGCCCATGGCGAGGGCCATGAGCTCGGTGAAGTAGACGACGGGCATCACCGTGTCCCGTCCGAGCTTTCCGGCCCTGACGCTCTCGTACTGGCGGGTCTCCAGGTTGGTGAGGCACATGGGGCATGCGGTGACGATGCACTCGGCCCCGGCGCGTCGCGCCCTGTCCAGGATCTTGCCCGTGAGCCGGTCAACGATGTCGGGCCTGGACAGCGTGAGGCCTCCTCCGCAGCAGAACGTCTTGAGCCCCCAGGGCCTGAGCACCACCCCGATCGTCCCGAGGATCGAGTCCATCTCCTGGGGATCCTCCGGGTTCTTGGAGCCGGTGACCTCCGCAGGCCTGACCAGCAGGCAGCCGTAGTAGGCGACGGCCTTGACCGAGTCGAGCGGCCTCGAGACCTTGGATCCGATCAGGGGCAGGGTCTCCGGCCTCGCGAGCACCTGGACGAGGCTGCTGATCACGACGGGATCCTTGATGGGCTCGATCCCC
>CAZGVR010000100.1:6056-7835 GCA_964528945.1 uncultured Myxococcales bacterium | reverse complement strand
CTCGCTATGAGTCAGGCACGGGTCCTGAAGAGAGTAAGCCTGCGGCCTCTTGGAGCTTGGCAGCGCGGGATGTCGCTCGTGGAGGTCATGATAGCCATGCTCATACTGAGCTTTATCTCTTTGGCCCTGATGCAGACAGTGCTCTTCAACATACAGGTCAACACAAAGGCCCAATTGAGGGAGATTGGCTCGAACCTGGCCTCGGAAAAGCTAGATGAGGTCAAGAACATCCCCTTTGGGAGCCTGCCCTCGCGGGCCGCGACCTCGGCCGTGCGGAGCCTGTTGTAGCAGGCGGCGCAGGGCACGACCACGTCGAGGCCCTTCTTCGACGCGAGGGCCAGGTTTCGGGCGGGCAAAGCGAGCGCCAGGTCGCCGCCGATGGCGTGCCCCGAGGACGCGCCGCAGCAGCTCCAGTCGTCGATCTCGCGCAGCTCAATCCCCAGGGCGTCGCAAACGGCCCTGGTCGAGGACTCGTACTCGACCGATGTCCCGTGAAGGCTGCAGCCCGGGAAGTATCCGAGTTCCATGTTCAGCCCTTCTCCTTGCCGCTCTTGTCCATGATCTCGCGGACCGACGCGAGATCCCTGACCTTCGTGCCTGCCAGCTTGATCTTCCCCTTCCTTAACATGTCGAAGCCAAGCGCCATGTTGTCGAACCATGTGCCGCTCTTCATCTTGTAGCGGCGGATCATGTCGACCTCGTGGCTGCGGCCGTACTTGCGGATGGTCTCGAGGAAAGCGCGGTGGAACTGCGCAACGCGCGGCTCGGCCGGCTCGACCCCGTCCCTGAGCGCGGCGAACCTCAGGTAGTCGAACACCTTGGCGAGGTCCACGCCGTTCGGGCACCTCTCGGTGCACGCCTCGCAGGAGAGGCAGAGCCAGATCGCGCTGGACCGGAGCACCTCATCTCGCTGGCCGAACTGGACGAGCCTCAGGATCTGGTTGGGACGGAGGTCCACGTCCGAGATAAGGGGGCACCCGCAGGCGCACTTGCGACACTGGAAGCAGGCGGACAGGCTCTCGCCCGTGGCAGCCTCGACCTCCTCGAGGAAGTCCCTGCTCGGCTCGATGTCCGGGCCCGCCCCGGCGATGGGTGTCTCGCTCATGTGCATCTCCTCACGCTGGATCCCGGGCGCTCGCGCCGCCCCCGGCCGCCAGCGCGGCCCCTGCCGCGGAACGTCGCTCGGAGTGAAGCCTCTCGCGCAGGAGGCGTGTGGCTGCCTGGCCGCAGTTGGATCCGATCTCGATCTCCTCGGCCTCGCCGATCGAGACCACGCACTCGAACCCCAGCGCGCGGAGAGAGGCCGCGACCGGATCGGCGCCGTGCGGGATCTCCGAGCTCACCATGGTCGGCATCCCGTTGGCGATCGCCATGTCCGTGGGGTTCACGGGCGTCACCTTCACCATGCAGCGCGCCGGATCGAAGTGGCGCGCCACGACCTCCGGATCCACCGGGTTGCCGGGTGAGAGCGCGAAGTTGAGGACGATCTTGCGGTCTCCCGGCTCGTACCACCTATTCGCGTACCCGGCGATCTCGCCGAAGTCCCACTTGGGGATCGGCATGAGCCTGTCCCTGAGCTCCGGGTCGGTCGTGTTGATCGAGAACTGCAGCTGGAAACGTCCTCCGCCGAACAGACGTCTCTTCAGCACTAGGAGCTTCTCGAAGAAGTCGACGGGGCCGAGCTTCATCTCGCGCACCACGGCCGAAAGGCTGCTGTAGCCGGTGTGGAAGATCACGGGAACGGTCCGCTCGCGCTCGCGCAGGCGAACCAGCGTCTCG
>CAZGVR010000100.1:0-6046 GCA_964528945.1 uncultured Myxococcales bacterium | reverse complement strand
TGCAGGGCATGAGCCCTGGCGCCCCGTACATCCCCGGAAGCCTTTCGAGCACTCCCAGCATGGCGGGGTTCAGGGCTGGCTCGCCCATGCGCGCGAAGTGGATCTTGAACTTCCGCGCGCTGATCCGCCCGTCCGGGGCTCGCCTGCGCACCACGTGGTCGATCTCTGCCAGGATCTCGTCCTCTGTCAGGTTGCCTGCGTAGAACCCCCCGGAATCGCAGAACAAGCACTTCACCGGGCACCCGAACTGGGAGGACACGGTGACCACCCATTTTTCCTCTCTCGGATATCTTGGATCGATGGAGTCGACGAACTCGACCAGGGTCATCGGATCCGGACGCATCCGGGCGACGAAGATCCTGGCCAGGTCGTCCCTCCCCCTTGTCTCGAGGATCTCCATCACCGTCTAACCCCTCTTGACTAAAGGACTTTTCGGGGACGCGCGCTCACTATAGATGAGCCGCCCTCGGGGTGTCAAGCCGTCCCGAGTTGCAGTCCACGAATTGCGGTCCTCGCCTCCTTCCCCCCCGCCTCTAACCATCTTTCCAAGGAAATGAAACGCGAATAAAGGATCTACTCGAATTTAAGTAAGCAGCGTGGTTTTGGGAAGCCCATATCGTGAAGCGTTGACCCAGAGCCGGGAACGGGATATCCAATCCGGATGCCAGGTGACAGCACCCCCGTAGCGATTCCGGATCTGCTCTCCATGAAGCGGCAGGGTCGCAAGATAACCATGCTCACGGCCTACGACTACCCCACGGCCAGGATACTGGACTCGGAGGGCATCGACACCCTCCTGGTCGGGGACAGCGCGGCCAACGTGGTGCTCGGATACACCAGCACCCTCCCGGTCGGCATGGACGAGATGATCATGCTGTCCAGGGCCGTGACCAGGGCCGCACGACGCGCACTCGTGATCGGCGACATGCCCTTCATGTCCTTCAACGTCTCGCGCGAGTCGGCGATCGAGAACGCGGGGCGCTTCGTCAAGGACGGGGGAACCGCGGCCGTGAAGCTGGAAGGCGGAGGTACTGTCGTGGACACGGTCAGGGCCATCGTGGATGCCGGCATCCCGGTCGTGGGTCACCTGGGTCTCACTCCACAGACGGCCGGACTCCTGGGCGGGTACCGCGTGCAGGGCCTCGACTCGGTCGCGGCCAGGCGCATCCTGGACGACGCCCGCAGGCTCGAGGATGCAGGGGCATTCATGATCGTGGTCGAGTGCGTGCCGGACAGGCTCGGCGAGCTGCTGGCGAAGACCTTGGCCGTGCCGGTCATCGGCATCGGTGCAGGTCCCGGCTGCGACGGGCAGGTGCTCGTGCTGCACGACATGATCGGCGTGCGCGCTGGATTCAGCCCGCGCTTCGTGAAGCGCTTCGCGTCGGTGGGAGAGGACGTGGCCAGGGCTGCGAGGGCCTACAGGGACGAGGTCACCTCGGGCACGTTCCCGGGTGAGGAGCACGTGTTCCGCATGCCGGACGAGGAGTGGGCCAAGCTGGTGGGTTGAGGAGCGTTTCAGGTCACGGATCGACCGGGCCGCCGCCGTCCGGGCCGCCCATGGGCGGCAGGCAGTAGGTGTCCGGGGGTCCGCCCGGAATGGTCGTACACTCGTATCCCTCGGACCGCCTGCACTCGAACGAGGACGTGCACACCCTGAGGCAGTAGGTCATGAACCCGAAGATGTCCACGCACTCCCCGAGCGGGCCGCACTCGGTCGAGCTGGTGCAGGAAGCCGAGCAGTAGCCGCCCGGGAGTGTCAACATCCCGTACACGTCGGTGACGCACTCGGCATTCGTGGACGGCACGCCAGTGCAGCTCGACGCGGACGTGCAGGCCGCGCCCACGATCCCGGGAGGCCCGGGGTCGCTGGCGAGATCCGTGCCAGTGTCGAAGCCGGGGTCCGTGCCTGGATCGACCGACGTGTCGGCCGTGATGTCGATGCCAGGGTCGGTCGTGGGGTCAGGAACGGGATCCGGGATCACGTCGGTGGGAACGTCGACCGATGAATCTGGGGTCGTGTCGCTCCCCGGATCCGGCGTGGGATCCGGTACCATGTCGCTTCCGGTGTCCAGGGTGTCGGAAACCGTGTCGCCATGGCCGTCGCCGATCCCGGTATCAAGTCCAGTGGAACCACAGCCGGACATGACCATCACGGAGAGCGCTATCGCCACCGCGAGCCTTGATGCAGTCATGACTGCTCCTCCGAAGATGTCAATTCATACATCTGGAATGTGCAATCGGCAAGTCATGCATCGGGCGTCCCTTGCCTGATGGCTGCAGGGTCGGCTGCACGGCCGCCCATTGCTGCACGGCCGCCCATTGCCGCTCCTCATGCCGTGGGCTATCTTATGGCCTTGTCGAGGGGATCCATGGGGAGCGCTTCGGTCATGGAGCGTCCTTTTGTCGGGGTCATCCAACCTGCATCCGTTGGAGCAAAGCGATGAGTTTCTCCGAGATCATCGGTGGCGCCGAGAAGTGCCTCCTGGCCGAGATCGAGCCTCCCAAGGGCACGAACCTGGACGGGTTCACGTCGGCCGCTCTCGCGCTCAAGGGCCGCGTCGACGCGGTCGCGGTCGCGGACGGACCGAGCGCGATAATGCGCATGACGCCGCTCGCCCCGTGCCGTGCGCTGGTCGAGCGGAACGTGGAGACCTTGATGTTCCTGAACGGCCGCGACAGGAACCGGATCTCCTTCCAGGGGGATCTCCTGGCGGCGTGGTCCCTGGGCGTCCGATCCGTGATCGTTGCCGAGGGCATGAACCCGGCAGTGGGCGACCAGCCGCTCGCCAGGTCCAGCGGCGATCTGGACCTCGAGGTGATGGCCCGCGCGGTCGCCTCCCTCGACTCCGGGAGGGATCTCGCGCGCGAGGAGCTGGATGGCGGCACGTCGTTCCTCGCAGGAGCCTGGCTCGACCTCTCGGACGACCCGAGCACGAACGCACGGGCCGCAGACCGGCTGCCGGCCCTGGCCGAGGCGGGGATCAGGTTCGTCGTCCTCGGGCCCACCTACGACCTGGGGATAGTCGACTCCATGGTCGAGCCGGCCAGGCGCGCGGGCGTTGCGCTGATCGGATCCGTGATGCTGCTGAAGTCGGTGGCCATGATCCGCTACCTGAACCACCTCTCTGGCATGCCTCGCATCCCCGAGGCGCACCTCGAGCGCATGACTCGCTCCCCGGTCAAGGTGCAGGCCGGGATCGAGATCGCCGCGGATCTGGTCCGCGATCTGCGCGCGCGGTGCCGCGGCGCGCTCCTGCTAGCCATCGGCTGGGGTGGCAGGATGCCGGACCTGCTCGAAATCCTGGCGCGCGGCGGCTAGGGCGCATGGATCGCGAGGTCGACAGGCTGGCTCACGGCGGAGACGCCGCCACGCGCGGGCGTGAGGGCGGCACCTTTGCCGACACCTTCCTCCACGGGATCGTCGAGGCCATGCCGGTCGGCGTCGTCATCGTGGGGAGCGGCGGGACCCTGGACTACGCGAACCCGGCCGCGAGCCGGTTCATGGGCGCGAGCTACGGCGAGCTGGAGGGACGCCCCATCGGCGACCTTTCGGGCAAGAGGCTGCGTCACCTGGTCGAGCTCCTGGAGAGCCACGATCCGGAGTTCGAGACGTCGGGCGACGGCCTGCCGATCCTCCACGAGATCGTTCTGGACGGGGAGGACCACGCGCGTCGCGTGATCGAGGCCGTGCTGCTCAGGCCCGCCTCGAGCCGTGGCTCGACCTTCATGTTCCTGTCGGACATCACGTACCGGAAGCACCTCGAGACGGAGCTCAGGCAGCGGAACGCGTTCCTGCAGAACCTGATCGAGTCGTCGGTCGACTCCATCGTGGCCGCGGACATGAAGGGAGCCATCATCCTCTTCAACCCCGCTGCCCAGAAGCTGCTCGGCTGGACCGAGGAGGAGTGGCGCTCGGGGCTGCACGTCACGAAGCTGTACCCAGAGGGGGGCGCGCAGGAGATCATCCGGAAGATGCGCTCGCAGGTGTACGGAGGCAAGGGCCGTCTCCTCAGGCACGAGACGCTCGCCATCACGAAGGAAGGCCACCAGATCCCGGTGAGCTTCTCGGGAGGGATAATCTACGACGAGGGCACCGAGATCGCCACGTTCGGGATCTTCACCGACCTGAGGGCAATCCACAAGACCGAGGAGGACCTCGAGCAGACCCAGGAGATGCTCCTGCAGGCGGAGGAGATGGCCGGGCTCGGAAGGCTTGCGGCCGGCGTTGCCCACGAGATCAACAACCCGATGTCGGGCATCATGCTGTACGCGAACCTGGTCATGGAAGCCCTCGGCGAGAAGCACCCTGCCTCCGCGGACCTGAAGACGATCGTCCACGAGGCCGAGCGCTGCCAGGCGATCGTCAAGGACCTGCTGGAGTTTTCCCACCAGTCCATGACGGGACGCCTCATCCCCGTGAACCTCAACGACCAGATCCGGCGGACCCTCGGCATCCTGGTCAACCAGCCCATCTTCCGCAACATCGAGATCCAGTACGACCTCGAGTCCGATCTCACTCCCGTGCTGGGGAACCCGATCCGCCTGAACCAGGTCTTCATGAACATCCTGGTGAACGCGGCGCAGGCCATGGCCGGCTCCGGGCAGATCGCGATCGCGAGCAGGCACCGGTCGCGCGGGGACATAGTCGAGATCCTGATCGCCGACACCGGTCCGGGGATCGAGCCCAAGGTCCTGCCGCGCGTCTTCGACCCGTTCTTCACGACCAAGCAGTCGGGCGAGGGCACGGGCCTCGGACTGTCGATCTCCTACGCGATCGTCAAGGAGCACAGGGGCACGATCCGCGCGAGCTCCGTGCCAGGGGAAGGGGCCATCTTCACGATCCGGTTCCCGGCAATGCAGAAGCTGAGGACCGGGGAGGATTCATGAGCGACGAGATCGTCACACCAGCCGGCGCGAGCGCCGATCTCCTGAGGGACCTCGCATCCGCGGGGATCGAGGTCGATGCCTGCTACCAGTGCGGACGCTGCTCCGCCGGGTGCCCGGTGGCGCCCTTCTCCGACCTGATGCCCATGGAGGCAGTGCGGCTGGCGTCATGGGGGATGGAGGAGCCACTCCTCGCGTCGAGGCAGATCTGGCTCTGCGCCTCGTGCGAGACGTGCACCACGCGCTGCCCCAACTCGGTCGAGATCGCCGCCCTGATGGACGTCCTGAGGAGGCGCTCCCTGGCGTCGGGAAGGGCGCCCGCGGAGCCGCGCGTGCCGGCCTTCCACCAGGCATTCCTCGACTCGGTGAAGCGCTGGGGTCGGACCTGGGAGCTCGGAATGCTGGGCACGTACAAGCTGAGATCCGGAGATCTCTGGAGCGACATCGGGCTGGGCATGAGGATGTTCGGCCAGGGCAAGCTGCACCTGGTCCCGCGAGGGATCCGCGCGAAGGCCGAGGTAAAGGGGCTGTTCCGCGAGCCGGCGGCCCCAGGGGCCGGCGAGGGCAAGGAGGGGAAGCGATGACGGTCTCCCTCGGCTACTACCCGGGCTGCTCGCTCGAGGGCACGGCCCGCGACTACGACGAGACGGTCAGGGAGACGGCAAGGATCGTGGGTGTGGACCTCGTGGACCTCCCGGACTGGAACTGCTGCGGGGCCTCGTCCGCCCACACGCTCGACCGCGACCTCGCCGTGCGCCTGCCGGCGCGCAACCTCGCCATCGCCGCCAGATCCCGGCTCGACCTGCTCGTCCCGTGCTCCGCGTGCTTCCAGCGGCTGAGGGTGGCGAGGGCCGCGCTGGCGGCCGATCCCGCCCGCTGGGGCCACGAGCGGGCCGACGCCGAGGTCGACGTCATCCACGTCACTTCGCTCCTCTCTCGCCCCTCGTCACTGGAGGCCATCCGGACGGCCGTGGTCGAGCCTCTCGAGGGGCTCGCCCTCGCCTGCTACCACGGCTGCCTCTCGCTTCGACCGCCGCGGATAACCGGCGTGCAGGGCCACGAGCGTCCATCGAGCCTCGAGTCGGTGATCCGTGCGGTCGGATGCTCGTCCGTGAGCTGGTCCCACGCGACCGAGTGCTGCGGCTCGAGCCTGTCGATGACC
>CAZGVR010000099.1:5213-10122 GCA_964528945.1 uncultured Myxococcales bacterium | reverse complement strand
GCAAAGGTCTACCGCCACGACAATTTGACGTCGCAGGGAGCGACGCCATCAGGCACCGTTGATTTTGAGTTCGAGGGCAAGGTTTACCATCCTGGCTTGAGCAGCCACTGGAAGACCACGATCGAGGGCATGAACAGACTAGTCGAGAGCCGTCGTCTTTCCGCCCCAACGCCGAACTCGCTTGTATATGTGCGCTATATGGACGACTTCCCGGTTGCTGAAGTCGCGAATGTCTGGACCGACACACAGACCGGTGCATTCACCGATGCAAAAATCTATGTTGTCCAGACCAACACCAAGGTCATCCAGCGCTGCATCCTCATGACCACCGACCCGGGCGACCTCGTCATCGACCCCACGTGCGGCAGCGGAACGACCGCCTACGTCGCCGAGCAGTGGGGCCGGCGCTGGATCACCATCGACACGAGCCGCGTGCCTCTCGCGCTCGCGAGACAGCGGCTGCTCTGCGCCGACTTCCACTACTACGAGCTCGCCGACGAGAAGCGCGGGCCTGCCGGCGGCTTCGTCTACCAGCGCCGCCAGAACCAGAAGGGCGAGGAGGTCGGCGGCATCGTACCGCACATAACCCTCAAGAGCATAGCCAACGACGAGCCGCCCGCCGAGGAGGTGCTCGTCGACCGGCCCGAGGTGAAGAAGGGCATCGTCCGCGTCACGGGCCCGTTCACGGTCGAGGCCACGATCCCAGCGGCCGAGGGGCTGGACGAGGAGCCCGATACCCCCGGCATCCAGAGCGAGGATCACCGGGCGCACGTCGAGCGCATGATCGAGATCCTGCGCCGCGCGCCCGCGGTCCGTCTCCCGGGCAACCAGGCGGCCACGCTCAGGCGGGTCCGGCCGCCGGCCAGGACGCTGGCGCTCTCGGCCGAGGCGCTAATCGGCGGCTCGAACGGCGGCGACGGGGAGCCCGTGGCCATCCTGTTCGGTCCAGCCGACGGCCCCCTGTCGGAGAGGATCGTGCGCGAGGCCTGGGACGAGGCCGGGCTCAAGCACTACACGCGCCTCTTCGCGATAGGGTTCGGCATCGATCCCAAGGCCCGCGAGTTCGTCGAGAAGGCCGGGCAGATAGGCATCCCGTGCGTGTACCTCCAGGCGACAATGGACCTGCAGATGGGCGACCTGCTCAAGAACATGCGCTCGAGCCAGGTCTTCAGCGTGTGCGGCCTCCCGGACGTCGAGGTGCGCCGCGAGAAGGGCGTGAAGACCGCGAAGGGGGCGAGGAAGGCGGAAGCTGAGCGGTGGGAGGTCGAGCTCCTCGGGCTCGACACGTTCGATCCGGCGACGATGGAGCCCATGCACCTCGCCGGGAGCGACGTCCCGGCCTGGCTCCTCGACACGGACTACAACGGCATGGTGTTCCGCGTGCGGCAGGCGTTCTTCCCGCGCACGGGCGCATGGGAGAGCCTGAAGAGATCGCTCAGGGTGGAGTTCGAGGACACGGTCTGGGAGCACCTCGCCGGGACCGTGAGCGCCCCCTTCGAGGCCGGCGAGCACCGGCAGGTCGCCGTCAAGGTGATAGACCCGCGCGGCAACGAGCTCATCGTGGTCGGGAAGCTGGAGAAGAAGCGATGATCATCAACGGGCTAAGGGTTCGCCGCTTCAAGCAATTCGATGATGTCACGTTCGAGCTGCCCGGTCACGTGGTCCTGGCAGGGCAGAACAATTCCGGAAAGACGACGGTTCTCCAGTCGCTATCGGCGTGGTCCCTGGCTCTAGAGCAGTGGCGCTCGCTCAACGATCCCTACAAGCACAACGGGTACTACAGCAGGAAGCCGCTGACCCGCCAGGCATTCAATGCAGTGCCCTTGCGCTCGTTCGACCTGCTGTGGAGGGATCGCGTATACGAGGGGACAGTGGAGATAGAGGTCTCGCTCGAGGGTGGGGCTAGCATCGCCATGGAACTCTCGGCCGACAGCACGGAGCAGATCTACGTGCGTCCATCCAGGGACACACCTCGGGAGGTTCTCGAGCGGCCCACCCCGGCAATCGTCTACATCTCCAGCATGGACGGCATGGAGGTGGAGGAACCCGCCATCAACAACCCCGAGTGGATAAGGACACTTCTGGGCAGGCAACGACCCGGGAGCATCCTCCGCAATCTCCTCCTGGATGTTTCGCGGACCGATCGCTGGGAAGATCTCCGTGCGACCGTGAGGAGGCTCTTCGGTTTCGACTTGAACGTCCCGGAGACGCCTGGAGGACAGATCATCTGCGAATTCGTGCGCCCCGGAAGCGAGCGACCTATCGACATCATGGGCGCTGGCAGCGGAGTGCATCAGGTCCTTCTCCTGCTCGCGTGCATCTACACGCGACCGGGGGCCGTCCTACTCATCGACGAGCCGGATGCCCATCTCCATGTCTTCTTGCAAGACACGATCTTCCAGGAGATCCGACGAGTGGCGGCAGCGACGAATGCGCAGGTCATCTTCGCCACCCATTCCGAGGTCATCTTCAGATCGGTGCCTCCCGAACACCTGGTCGTCATGATGGGGCCGCCACGCCGACTGACTAATGCCACCGAGCGCGAGCAGGTCGACATCATCAACGCTCTGACCGCGCCAGGTGTTCTTTACCTTGAAGGCTACACCGACCTCAATCTTCTCAGGGCGTGGGCTGGCGTAATGGGCCATCCCACTGCCGACTTCATGAACCGGCAGCCGTTCTGGAAACCGCAGGTATGGGAACCTCGTGATGATGCACGGGGCATTCGCGCGCAGGATCATTACAACGCTCTCCGTCTAGTTCGGGCCGATCTGACGGGGGTTTGGCTCGTCGATGCCGACGGGAGGAATCGCGGTATCCAGCCTTCCGCGGTGCCTGAACGGGCAGCGCTCAACCGAGTCACCTGGTCTCGGTACGAGACCGAGAGTTACCTGGTGCACCCTGTTGCGTTGTGCAGGTTAATCGAAAGGCAAACCGGAGTGCCAGCAACCGAGATTGTCGATAGATTCCTCGTCGGGCTCTTCGGACAGGATTTCGCCCGGCAGTTCACAGCCAATCCCTTCGGCGCGATTCCCCTCGTCGACAATTTCCTCAAGAACACGAAGGCGCGGACCGAGATCATCGGCGCGCTGTTGACGGAGGCAGGCATCCACGGCTTCAACTACACGAGGTTCGACGAGATAGCCGCGATCATGACCCCCGAAGAGGTCCACCCCGAGGTCGAGGAGAAGCTCGACTTCATCCAGAGGGCGTTCGGGCTATGAGCACCTTCGAGGTTCCGACCCCGATCCTGAACTCGCCCTTCGAGGAGCCCGGAGAGCACTGGTGGATAGTCGAAGGGCAGTCCCCGGAGCGGCGTCCGGGGCGGCGGCCGGCGATGTACTACTACCTCGAGCCTGGCCGCGATCAGAACGAGCGCGGCGGGTTCTACATCGAGCTCAAGCGCGTGAACCTCATCCGTGAGAGGGTCGAGAGGTGGCGCGAGGCGGACTGGCCCGGCGTCACGCGCACGACCAGGGACCTGCTGTCGTACTGGCGCCGCGAGGGACGCGAGCACAGGTTGTTCTTCGCCCAGATCGAGGCCGCCGAGGCCGTGGTCTTCCTGGCCGAGGCGCGCGCGGACTTCCGGCAGGGCCTGGAGATCCCTCGCGACGAGCCGAGCGACGAGGCCAAGGCCCGCGGCTTCCAGGGGTTCGTCCGCTACGCGTGCAAGATGGCGACCGGCGCGGGCAAGACGACCGTCATGGGACTTCTCGCCGCCTGGAGCATCCTCAACAAGGTCGACAATCGCGGTGACAGGCGGTTCTCCGACGTGGTGCTGATCGTCTGCCCCAACGTCACGATCCGCGAGCGCCTGCGCGAGCTCGATCCCGACCAGGGGGAAGCGAGCCTGTATCGAACGCGCGATCTGGTCCCGGGACATCTCCTGTCCCGGCTCACCCAGGGCAAGGTCGTCATCACGAACTGGCACGTCCTGGAACCTCAGTCCCCACGGACGGCAGGGGATGGCGGCAAGGTGGTGAAGGCGGGTGTGCAGGTCCTGACGACCGAGACGATACGCATCGGCGACAAGAACGACACCAAGCGCGGCACCCGATGGCTGACCCGCGAGACGCTCTTCCAGCAGCTCGCGAACGGGCTTATCGAGGTCGTGGAAGGCGATCCGGAGAAGGATGGTACGCTCAAGGTGCGCAGTGTCCGATACGTGGAGAGCGACACCTCCCTGGTGAACAGGGTCCTCCGTGGAGCTCGCGGCAGGCAGAACATCCTGGTATTCAACGACGAGGCTCACCACGCGTACCGTGTCAAGGTCGAGCGTCCCGAGGACTGGGAGGAGATGGACGAGTCCGACCGCGAGGAGTGGCTGTCGGACAAGACCGAGGCCACGGTCTGGGTCGACGGGCTCGACCGTATACACAAGCTGCGCGGGATCAACTTCTGCGTGGACCTGTCGGCGACCCCCTACTTCCTGAACCGCATCGGTCAGGAGGCGAACCGCCCCTTCCCCTGGGTCGTGAGCGACTTCGGGTTGATCGACGCCATCGAGAGCGGCCTCGTCAAGATCCCGCAGCTCGCGGTGCGCGACTGCACGGGCTCGGATATTCCGGGATACTTCAACATCTGGCAGTGGATTCTCCAGCCGGGCCGACTGACGGCGTCCGAACGTGGCGCCAAGCGCGCGAGTCCGAAGCCGGAGGCAATCCTCAAATGGGCGCACCACCCCATCGCGATGCTGGGTGGGCTCTGGGAAGAGACGTGGGAGCATTGGCGGCAAACCGAAGGGGAGGACAGGCCGCCCGTCTTCATCCTGGTATGCAAGAACACGGCGCTCGCGAACGTCATCTACGAATGGCTTGGCAACGGCAAGAACCCGACCGGGATTCCACCCGCGAAACTGGACGGGTTCCGCAACTCCGATACCGAGACGAATACCATCGTAGTCCACTCC
>CAZGVR010000099.1:0-5200 GCA_964528945.1 uncultured Myxococcales bacterium | reverse complement strand
GGCCAAGAGTGACGAGGCGCGGTGGATGCGGCTGACACTCGATACCGTGGGAAAACGCGCCTGGCCGCAAGGCCGCCAGGGACAGGAGCTGCATCCGGACGGCTTCGCGGAGCTGGCGAAGAAGCTCGGGCGACCGCTCCACCCACCTGGACGTGACGTCCGCTGCATTGTCAGCGTCGGGATGCTCACCGAGGGATGGGACTGCAGCACGGTGACGCATATCGTTGGTTTGCGCCCGTTCATGTCGCAGCTCCTCTGCGAGCAGGTCGTCGGACGGGGTCTTCGCCGGGCTAGCTATGAGGTCGGCGAGGACGGAAAGCTCACAGAGGAGGTGGCCAAGGTGTTCGGTGTCCCGTTCCAGGTCATCCCGTTCAAGGCCAATCCGTCGGGACCGGCACCGGCGCCGGTGAAGCGGCACCATGTCCGGGCTTTGCCCGAACGGTCAGCGTTGGAGATCAGGTTTCCGCGCGTCGAAGGGTACACGCAGGCGATCCGTAGCCGGGTGAGGGTGGACTGGGAGAGGATACCGCCCATCACGCTCGAGCCCGGGCGGATACCCCCGGAGGTCGAGGTCAAGGGACTGCACCCGACGAACACGGGGCGCATGAGCCTGTCCGGTCCGGGCCGGGTCGATCAGGTGGGCCTGGACGGGTTTCGTCGGGCGCGAAGAATCCAGGAGCTGGTCTTCGACGTGGCCGGTTCCCTGACCAGGCTGTTCAGGGAGCAGAGGGGCTGCGAGATCCCTCCGCATTCGCTCTTCCCGCAGCTTGCCGGCATGGTTGCCCGTTACGTCGCGCAGAAGGTGAGGGTCGTGGCTCCCGCGGACAGGAAGGACCTGTTCCTGGCTCCCTACTACGGCTGGCTGGTCGAGGCCCTTCTCCAGAACATCGAGGGCGATGTGGGCGAGGGCGAAGCTCCGGAGCTTCCGGTTCTGGAGGCGTCGCGCGGTCCCGGCTCCACGGCCGAGATCGACTTCTGGACCAGCAAGGACGTGCGCGAGGTGCGGAAGAGCCAGGTGAACTACGTGGTCGCCGATACCAGGCGCTGGGAGCAGTCCGCGGCATATTTCATCGACACGCACCATGGCGTGGAGAGCTTCGTGAAGAACGCCGGTCTCGGCCTCGGGATCCCGTATCTCCACAACGGCGAGCAGCACGAATACGTCCCGGATTTCGTCATTCGCCTGAAAGCCCCGGAAAGACGGTTCCTGATCCTGGAGACGAAGGGCCACGATCCTCTGAAGGAGTTCAAGCAGGGTGCGGCCGAGCGCTGGTGTGCGGCCGTGAACGCGCATGGCGGCTTCGGGACATGGGTGTACCGCATGGTGGATCGGCCCGAGAAGGTCCCTGGAGTCTTGACCGTCTGCGTACATGGTTCAGCGTCCTGACTCGTGCATCGGTCTACCGATGCTTCCATGAATACGGAGGATCCCGATGAGCGACACGGAAGAGACGCTGCTGGCCGCCACTCTCTCGAAGGGCCCCGACCAGGGCACTGCGGCAACAGTTCCGCACTCGGCCGCACCGGGAACTGGCCCTGGCACGACCACGGTGACAGGCGCAGCGCGCGTGACCGTGCTGCCACGCATCGTGCTCAGGCAGGACCGGGCCGAGGTCGTGGTGGACTCGAGGCAGCGCTTCGAGACCGTGGGATCGCTCGGCGAGGGCGGGGCCGGAGAGGTGGTGGCCGCCCGCGATCACGACATAGGCAGGCAGGTCGCGGTCAAGCGGATCCGGGCGTGCGTGAAGTCCACGGTCGCGCTCCACAGGTTCGTGGAGGAGATCAGGACCATAGGCAGGCTCGAGCACCCGAACATCGTCCCGATCCACGACGTGGGCGTGGACGAGGCAGGCGACTACTACTTCGTCATGAAGTACGTGGACGGCGAGACCCTCGAGTCCATCGTGAAGAAGCTGGCGGCCGGGGACCGCGAGTACCACAGGAGCTACGGCTACGAGCGCCGGGTGCAGATCTTCCGCGGTATCATGGAGGCCATCGCGTTCGCCCACTCGCAGGGCGTCGTGCACAGGGACATCAAGCCGTCGAACGTGATGGTCGGCAGGTTCGGCGAGGTCCTGGTCATGGACTGGGGCATTGCCAAGTCCATGCGCGAGGGCACCGGCGGGTTCGACGACGCCTTCCTCGAGTGCGGGCCAGGCGAGGACGAGGGCGAGGATTCGCGGCTCCTGCGCACCCAGGCGGGCGCGCTGATCGGGACGCCGGTCTACATGTCGCCGGAGCAGGCCCGCGGAGAGCCGGTCGACGAGCGGAGCGACGTGTACTCGCTCGGCATCCTGCTCTTCGAGCTCCTCACGCTGCACCACCCGCTCGAGAAGAAGGACTCGCTCGAGGGCGTGCTGAAGGCCGTGCGCGAGGAGGAGGTGCCGCTCGCGGGCTGGGTGAGGAGCCCGCACCAGCCGCCCGTGCCCATGGATCTGGTCTGGTACCTGCGACGCTGCCTCTACAAGGATCGGGCCAGGCGCTACGCCTCGGTCCCGGAGATGCTCCTTCGCCTCGATCGCAGGGCCGAGGGCATCATCCCCATAGAGTGCCACCTCACGCTCACCAAGCGCATCACGGGCGAGTGGACCCGCTTCATGGAGCGGCACCCCCTTCTGGTCACGGCCGGAATGGTGCTGTTCTTCTGCGCCGCGGCCGCCAGCGTCATCGTGAACCTGCTTTGACCATGGCCTCGCGAACGGCCGTCTCGAGCTCCCTCAGCGAGTAGGGCTTGCCGATCGCTCCCCTGAAGCCGAGCTGCTCCGGGCCTGCCAGCGCCGGGCTCGCCGCGTACCCGGTGGTCACCACCACGCAGGCCGCGGGATCGATCTCGAGCAGCTTCGCGATCGCCTGTTCCCCGCCCATGCCGCCCGGGATGGTCATGTCCATGAGCACCATGTCGAAGGGCGCGCCAGCGTTCATCGCGCCCTCGTAGCGCTCGATCGCCGCCTTCCCGTGCGCGGCAACGTCCACGGCCTCGCACCCCATCCTGAGGAGCATCATCCGGGTCGCCTCGGCGACTGCGCTCTCGTCCTCCATCACGAGCACCCTCGCAGGGAGGCACTCCTTGCCCTTCCTCCTGGCCTGGGAACGCCTTTGCGGGGCCTCCTCCGGCGCCAGCTTTCGCGCGGCCGGCAGGTAGATGCGGAAGGTCGTCCCCTCGCCAGGCTTCGACTCGACCTTGATGTGCCCGTCGTGTCCCCTCACGATCGAGAACGCGATGGCGAGGCCCAGCCCGTGGCCCTCGTCCCTGGTCGTGAAGTACGGGTCGAAGATCTTCTCGAGGTTCTCGGGCGGGATCCCCTTGCCCGTGTCCTCGAAGGAGATCATGACGTGCCGCATGCGCCTCAGATCGAGCGCCTCGGCCATGTCCTCGGACAGGTTGTCCGCCCGCACGGTGATCCTGCCGCCGTCCGGCATTGCCTGGACCGCGTTCAGGACCAGGTTCTGCACGACCTGCCTGAACTGGCCCTCGTCCACATCGACCTTCCAGAGGCCGTCCGGGAACGAGATCTCCGTGGTCACCGACGATCCGCTCAGCGTGAATCCGACCGCCTGCTCGACTATGGCCGCCAGATCCGCGGCCTTCCTGACCGGCGCTCCGCCCCTGCTGAAGGTGAGGAGCTGATCGGCCAGGCGCGCCGCGGCCTCGACCGCGGTCTCGACCTTGGCGAGTCGCTCAGTGGGCGCCGAGCCGGGCTGAAGGTCGGCGGCCGCGAGCGAGAGGTTGCCCTTCATGACCGTGAGCAGGTTGTTGAGGTCGTGGGCGATCCCTCCCGCGAGCATTCCGATGGACTCGAGGTTGCGCGCCTTGCGGGCCTCGATCTCCATCTTCCTGCGAGCGGTGATGTCGCGAGAGATGCACACCACGCCCTTGCGCGTGATCGTGGCCGAGGTTTCCAGGAGGTGGCACTGTCCCCAGCGGTCGTCCATCCGCCACTCGATCGTGTCGCTGTGCACGAACCGCCCCTTCTTGAGGAAGTTCCGCACGTTTTCGCCCAGGTACTTGACCAGCCTGGTCTCCACCCGCCAGCGGTCATCCTTGTACATGAGCTCGGACGCCCGCTTGCCGATGAAGTGCTCGGGCGGGAAGCCGAAGACCCTGGAGTGGGACGGGCTCACGTACGAGATGCGCAGATCGAAGTCCGTGAGCGAGACCAGGTCCGGGCTCGAGTCGAAGAGGCTGAGCTGCCAGTCCTCGGACTCCCTGTGCCGCTCGGCCAGCGCTTCCCGGACGCTCACGTCGCGGCCCAGGATCAGGACGCACTCGTACCCCGGGGACTCGAGCAGGCGGATCCGGATCTCGACGGGCACGGACGTCCCGTCCGGCCGCGCGCACTCGATCTTGGCCCTGGTCACGCTGCCGCGCCTGAGCCGCCTTATCGCGCCCGCGAGCCCCTTCTTGCCCCTGGCGTGCCCGAGGCCCGGGAGCGGCTTCCCGGTCTCCAGGATGCATCCGCCGTCAGGGCCGGCCACGCCCATGCACGAGCACGCAGCCGCGTTCGCGTAGAGGACCATGCCCTCCCGGTCCGTCACCACGACGATGTCGTCCACCTTCTCGAGCAGATCCGCCTTGAAGCTGCTGTCGATGATCGGTCCAGGCATGATGTTTACGGCGAGATTACCGCCGCGAACGGCAGGCTTCAAGGCCTGGTGGGCCGTGTCACGGGGCCGGATCGCGGCTGGTCGGGATCGTCACGACCTCGAGCAGTGCAGGCGCCGTGGCCGGCGCGCCCGGCAGGACCGACTGGCCGCCCACCACGAGCACGCGGCAATCGTCGAGCGGTACAAGCACGAGATCGTGCCGCGCGGCAGACAGCGCCACTTCGAGGAGGCTCCATCCGCCGGAAACCGCATCCCAGACCTCGAGGCTGGCCGTGGACGCTGACGGCGACTCGGTGTCGGACCAGCCGCCCGCGACCAGGACTCTGCCGTCAGGAAGGAGCGCTGCCGCGTGCGCCATCCTGCGCACTCCCATCTCGCCCGTCTCCTCGAACGAGTCAATGCCCGGATCGTAGACCCATGCGAGCGAGAGCGTGCCGTCCGTGGCGTTGGCCCCGCCAGCGACCAGCACGCGCCCGTCCGGAAGCGCGGTCGCGGTGGGCGCCTTGGTGTAGCCAGTGAGCGAGGTCACGGGCTGCGCCCAGGCCCCGCTCGAGGGATCCCTGATCTCGGCGGTCGAGAGCTCCCCGCTGCCCGG
>CAZGVR010000098.1:4811-10164 GCA_964528945.1 uncultured Myxococcales bacterium | reverse complement strand
CCCGCTGGCTGGCCTCTCTCGAGGAGCGCGGCTGGCAACGTCATCCTGGCAGGGGACGCGGCCGGTCACGTGGACCCTCTCACCGGCGCAGGCATCGCGGGCGCGGTCCGGTGCGGCAGAATCGCCGGGAGGGTGGCCGCCGACCACCTCCTCGCGGGTAAGCGCGCGGCCGCCGATCTGGAGTCCGCGTACGAGAAGGCCTGGCGCTCGGAGTACGGGCGCTTCTTCGATCGCGCGATCGTGCGCAGGAACGAGTTCAGGTCGGGCTGGGCAGGCACGGACCTGTCGGAGGCTGTCAGGCGGTCCTGGCTCGGACGGCAGGCTGCCAGGATCCACTGAGGATCACCCGGGCGTGGATGTGCTATACACGGGCGGATTCATGGACGACGGCGTCAGGATCAGCCTAGCGGCAGCCATGACCATCGGGCTCGAGCGCGGGCTCTTCTACAGGGACGCGCGCCTCGGGTGCATCAACCTGCTGGAGGCACACGAGGACGGCTGCGCTGCCCGCTGCGCCTACTGCGGCCTCACCCGGGAAAGGCCCGGGCCCTACCCGTCAAAGGGCTTCATCCGGGTGAGGTGGCCGACCTTCCCGACCGGCACCGTGCTCGAGGCCATGAAGCGCAACGAGACGGCCTTCCGTCGCGTGTGCATCTCGATGATCACCAGGAGCGGATCCCCCGTCCGGGCGATCAGGCTGGCTGGCGAGGTCAGGCGGGCCGTGGACGCTCCAGTCTCCGTGCTGGTCTCGCCGACCGTGACCGGCCCCGAGGACCTCGCCGCCATGATGGACGCGGGCGTGGACCGCATCGGCATCGCAGTAGACGCGGCGACCGAAGGCCTCTTCGACCAGCTCAGGGGACGCGCGGTTCGCGGACCCCACAGGTGGGACGCGTACTGGGGCCTGTTCGCCTCGGCCGTTCGAGTGTTCGGCGAGCGCATGGTCGGCTGCCACCTCATCGTCGGCCTCGGGGAGACCGAGAGGCAGATGGCGGAGAGGATCCAGCACGTGCGGGACATCGGCGGCCGCACCCACCTCTTCAGCTTCTTCCCCGAGCCGGGGTCCAGGCTGGAGGGCAGGCCGCAGCCGCCCGCGGGACAGTACCGACGGATCCAGGTCGCGCGCTGGATCGTGGACGAGGGGATCGGCTCTGCGAGCGGGTTCCGGTACGGTGATGACGGGCGAATCATCTCGTTCGGCCTCCCGGACGACGTGCTCGACAGCGTGCTCGTGAGCGGTCGCCCGTTCGAGACCAGCGGCTGCCCGGGTCGGGACGGGGCCGTCGCCTGCAACCGGCCCTTTGCCAACTCCAGGCCCGGACCGGATCTCAGGAACTATCCGTTCCCTCTCGAGCCCGGCGACGTGGACAAGGCAAGGAGCGAGCTTTGGCTCTAGCCCGCGGTGCGAGGGTGGTCCGCTTCTTCGCGCCGTCGATCCGGCACTACGAGAGCACCGAGTTCCCGGCCACGGCCTGCGTGTGCGACTTCGTGGCAGTCTCGGTGACCGGGGCGTCGTGCGCCCTCGGATGCGACCACTGCGGCGGCGTGCTGCTGCGATCCATGCACGAGGCACGGACTCCCGATGGCCTGCTGGACCTAGCCGGGAGGCTCGCCTCGAGGGGATGCCGCGGCCTCCTCGTGAGCGGCGGGTCGGATCGGGACGGGACCGTGCCCCTCTCGCCCTTCACGGACGCCATCGCAGAGGTGCGCGCCCGTCACGGCATGCAGGTGGCCGTCCACACGGGCCTGGTCCCCGAGACCCTCGCGGCTGGGCTGGCGCGGGCCGGCGTGGACTGCGCCATGCTGGACGTGGTCGGCTCGGGGGAAACGCTGAAGTCCGTGTACCACCTGGATGCCGGGCCAGCGGCCATCGATGATTCGCTGGGACGGCTCCGCGAGCACGGCTTGAGGATCGTTCCCCACGTGGTGGCCGGGCTCCATAACGGCTCGATCGTCGGGGAGCGAGCCGCGATCGAGATGGCGGCGCGTGACTTCCCGGCTGCCCTGGTCCTGATAGTGCTCATGCCGCTCGCAGGCACGCCCATGCAGGGTGCGACGCCGCCCGGTCCAGCGGATGTCGCCTCGCTGATCGGGCATGCGCGGTCGGTCCTGCCGGCCACGGCCCAGGTGCTGCTGGGCTGTGCGCGTCCGGGCGGATCCTACAGGGTGGAGTTGGACCGTCTCGCGCTGGACGCAGGCGTGGACGGCATAGCCTTCCCTGCCGAGGGCACTGTTGATCGCGCAAGGAGAATGGGCATGGGCGTCTCGTTCCACCACGCCTGCTGCTCCATGCCTATTCCCGCATCGACCGTATGCGAATCCCCGCGATAGCCATGCAGGCGAGCGCCATCCATGCCTGGAGCGCGGGCGTGATCCACCACTGAAGGCTCCAGGGCATCATGTCGCTGGCTCCTGCGGCCAACCCCTCCAGGATCTGCAGGTAGAGGGGCGTGTACGGGTTCAGGTACACGAACCAGATGCTCCTCATCTCGGGCAGGAAGACGTGAAGCACGATCTCCGCTACGCCGGACCCGACGATCAGCGCTGCGACCAGGCCGTACGTGAGGAGCACTGCCGGGACCGTCCGCTTCATGATCGTGGACACGGCGAGCCCGAGCGCCGCCAGGAAGAAAGCGGTGGCCAGGAGGCACAGATAGGTCTCACCCATGAGGACGAGATCCGTCCCGCCGAAGCCGAAGGACAGGGCCGCGAACGGAAGGGAGGTGGACACGAGGAGCAGCACGTAGAGGACTGGCGCCAGGAGCTTGCCCGTCGTGATCAGGATCCTGGGCATGGGCGTCACCAGGAGGAGAGGCAGCGTGGCCTTGTCCCTCTCCGAGGTGATTGCGCTTGCGCTCACCGATGGCACGAGCAGCAGTACGAGAGTCATCTGCACGAAGGCGATCAGGTGGAAGATCACCTTGCCGCAGACCCAGCCCTCGAACGGGCTGTACGTGTCGTCCGCCATCTCGACCATCACGAGGTAGGTCCCGAGCGTGACCATGCCGAGCACGAGCGTGTACACCGCCGGGATGAAGTAGGTCCTGTTGTCGCGCATGCGGTGGTAGATCTCGCGCAGCAGGATCGGGTTCCTCGACCAGGACGCGCTCACGACGCACCTCCCCTGACGATCCTGACGAGCCTCTCCTCCAGGCTCGGCGCGTCGCGCCGCCACTCCTCGACGCAGATGCCGGCGGCGGCGATCCCCGCTAGGACCGATGACGGCCTCCGGTCCGGGGCGATGCCGACCAGGAACCTGCCCGGCCCATGGCCGGGCGTCACCGACGAGATACCGTCCACCGCGGAGAGCATCGCCTCCATGCCATCCAGCGGCTCGCCCGTGACCAGTAGGTAGACCGCGATCCCGGTCCCCTGCCCTTCGGTGACGACCCTGCCCCGGTCCAGGAACAGCACCCGGTCCGCGACCTTCTCGAGATCCGAGAGCTGGTGCGAGGAGACTACGAGGGCCCGCCCCTCGCGCCGCATGACCCCCATGAACTCCAGCATCTCGGACCGCGCGACCGGGTCGAGGTTCGCGAAGGGCTCGTCGAGGATCACGAGCCTCGGGTCCCCTGCCAGCACGCGCACGAACGACAGCTTGGCGCGCATGCCGCGGGACAGATCCTCGACGAAGTCCTGCGCGCGCGGCCCGAGCCCGGAGAGATCCAGGGCCTTGTCCAGGAACTCGAGACGCCTTGCCCTGGGCAGCCCGTGAGCGTCCGCGAAGAAGATCAGGAACTCCTCGACCCTCATGTCCTGGTAGATGCCCGAGAAGTCGGGCAGGAAGCCTATGAGCCTCCTCACTGCCTGAGCCTGCCGGACGACGTCCTTGCCGGCTACCCTCGCCCTTCCCGCGCTGGGCACCAGGAGGGTGGAGACGACCCTTATCAGAGTGGTCTTGCCGGCCCCGTTGGGCCCGACCAGGCCCAGGACCGTTCCTGGAGCCAACGACATGCTGACCCTGTCGAGCGCAGTGAAGCCGCCGAACCTGACCGTAACGTCCTCCATCTCGAGGATGGCCGCTCCTGCGGGTGCTTCGGTCATTGCACGCCTCCCCGGGCCACGGCTGCAGGCGGCTGGATGTCCCATGTACAGGTGCTGCGCACCTTCAGCTCCTCAGCGGCCGGTGAGATCCCCACCTCCGGGACCGGTAGCCCCTCGCATCCTGCGACCAGCGTCAGGTGCCCCGTTCCCTGCTCGATCGCCCAGGTCGACACCGAATCCAGGAACCTGCCCAGCCGATCCGAGTCGCCGGCCGACCACCAGCCCGGCTTCACCTTCCTGCTCTCCCTGCCCACCGCGGATCCAGGGACCACGAGCGAGTCGCCGGGATCGAGCCTCCCGCCCAGGGCGAACCAGCCCGTATCGTCCCTGAGGAAGACGTCGGTGAGCGCCAGGCCCGACCCGTTGCGGACGCGCAGTCCCTCTCCCGCTCGCGAGACATCGATGGCAGGGGAGGAGCCCGGGAAGACCGAGACGAAGTGGAAGTCCTTGAGGCTCCAGCGGTGCATTCCCACGCCCCTGACCTCCAGCCTGCCGCCCAGAAGCTCCTTTACCGGCAAGCTGCTGCCCACCCTGCCCATGCCGTCCGTGGACCAGGAACCGCCTCCGATCATCGGATCCAAGCCATCCAGCCACAGCGACACGGTCCTGTCGTCCGGGGACAGGACGCGTACCGAGGTCAGAATCATGCCTTCCGGACGATCTGCCAGGAACCTCGCCACGTGATGCACCTCGACCACGAGCTCTCGTCCCTTCACTCCGGAGGCAAGGAGGTACATGCCGACCGCGAGCACGAGGCTCGTTGCCGGCACCCCGACCCAGGCCCACTCCCGCCTCCTCAAGCGCATCAGGACCAGGTGGATCACCGGACCGAGGATCAGGATGATGGCGAGGATGAAGATCACCAGGTAGAGCGTGTCAGGAGAAGGGTATCGTCTCTCGAGGAACCCGGTCACGTAGGCGAGCGAGCCCAGCACGCCCGAGTAGTCCCACGTGAGCAGGCCTCGCATGAGCATCCACCCGAACATGGCCTTCTCGTCCGAGCAGTACAGGTCAGGGGACAGGTGGACGCTGCCCGAGCCCACCTCGACGATGAGGCCGCCCGTGTCCTCCGTCAGATCGGGCCATGGAGCATCCTTCCAGTCATGGCACGAGCACTGCACGATGACCAGCCTGCCGCCCAGCGAAACCCACGTGTCGATCGCCTCGCGGGAAGCAGTGCCGAGGTCAGCCCACGGCCGCGCCATCACGAGGGTGGCGGCTGGACGAAGCTCGAACCACTTCTCGGGCACCCAGCCCGCCACAGAGGCGACCGGCAGGACCGAAGTCCCTGGAACCGTGGTGCCCGTCC
>CAZGVR010000098.1:0-4801 GCA_964528945.1 uncultured Myxococcales bacterium | reverse complement strand
GATTGCCTGGCCGTACTTCGGCTCGGGCACGATCGCCATGCCCGCGATCCTGCCGTCCGCGGTTCGGGCCACCATGTGCACGTCCCACGTGACGCCGTCCATGATGGTGGTCCCCATGGTCCGGCCGTAGGCAAGGACCGGCCAGCTGCCCTCCACCACCCCGTCCGCCGGGAGGTCTACGTCGAGAGGGGCGAGGCCGTTCCTCTCCATGAAAGGCTTGTCCAGGCCTGCGGGCAAGGCTGCCTGCTGCTTGCCGGATGGCAGCTCCACGAGGTGGAGCCGGACCCTGCGGGCCGGACCGTGGTTGGCGAGCCTGTACCTGATCGGGGTCGGACCCTGTCCGTCGCCCGTGTACCCGCCGAGCCCTATCCCCAGGACCTCGACGTCGACCGGCTCCACGGCCGCGATCCCATGGCCCTTCTCGGCCGAGTCGAGGGTATCCGGAGGGACTGCCCCGCAGCCCGAGGCCAGACACGCTGACAGGGCCAGTACGATCCGGATCATCGGCTGGACGATCCCACAGCGGGACTTGGCTGTCAAAGAGTTACGGCGTGAGCTGGCTCGCAGCCGGCAGGTGGAGGAAGGTCAGACCGCTCCCTGGTCCATCATGGCGTCGGCGACCTTGATGAAGCCGCCGATGTTTGCGCCCTTCACGTAGTTGATGAAGTCGCCGTCCTTGCCGTGGGCCACGCAGGTCTCGTGGATGCGGACCATGATCTGGTGCAGCTTCTGGTCGACCTCCTCGCGCGTCCAGGAAAGCCTCATGGAGTTCTGGGACATCTCGAGGCCGGACGTCGCGACCCCGCCCGCGTTGGCGGCCTTGCCCGGGCCGTAGAGGATCTTGCTGCCGATGTACACGTCGATGGCGCCGGGCGTGGAAGGCATGTTTGCGCCCTCGGAGATGCAGAAGCACCCGTTCTTCACGAGCGTCCTGGCCTCGTCCTCGTTGACCTCGTTCTGGGTCGCGCACGGCAGCGCGACGTCGCACTTCACGACCCAGGGCCTCTTGCCCTCGACGTACTCGCACTTGAACTGCTTGGCGTAGTCGCTGATCCGGCCGCGGCGGACGTTCTTGAGATCCATCACGTAGTCCCAGCGCTCGCCCTTGATCCCGGCCGGGTCGTGGATGAACCCGTTCGAGTCGGAGAGCGTGACCACCTTGCCGCCAAGCTGGTTGACCTTCTCGACCGCGTACTGCGCCACGTTCCCGGAGCCGGAGATCGCGACCGTCAGGCCAGCGAAGCTCTTGCCGCGCGTCTTGAGCATCTCCTCGGCGAAGTAGGTCGCGCCGTAGCCGGTGGCCTCGGGACGGATCAGGCTCCCGCCCCACTTGAGCCCCTTGCCGGTCAGCACGCCCGTGAACTCGTTCGCGAGCCGCTTGTACTGCCCGTACATGAACCCGATCTCGCGGCCGCCCACGCCGATGTCGCCGGCCGGCACGTCGGTGTTGGGACCGATGTGCCGCCAGAGCTCGGTCATGAAGGACTGGCAGAAGCGCATGACCTCGTTGTCGCTCTTGCCCTTGGGATCGAAGTCCGAGCCGCCCTTGCCGCCACCCATCGGGAGGGTTGTCAGGCTGTTCTTGAAGACCTGCTCGAACGCGAGGAACTTCAGGATGCCGAGGTTGACGCTCGGGTGGAAGCGCAGGCCGCCCTTGTACGGGCCGATCGCGCTGTTCATCTCGATGCGGAAGCCACGGTTGACCTGGAACTGGCCGCGGTCGTCGACCCAGGGGACGCGGAACATTATGAGCCGCTCGGGCTCCACCATCCGCTCGAGGATCTTCGCCTTCACGTACTGCGGATTCGACTGGTAGAAGTCCCACAGCGTGGAGACGACCTCCTCGACGGCCTGGTGGAACTCCTGCTCGGCAGGGTTCTTGGCCTTCACGTAATTCATGAAATCCTGGACGTTGGCCATCTCTTCACTCCTAATCGTTTGGTGGTGGTATGGACCAGGGTATTCACCCTTGGCTGCAAGCCGATCCGGGCCCTCTTCCGCCCGGAAAACGTTCGCTAGCACAGACGCAGATCGAACGCAATTCCGTGATTGCAATGAAGTGTAATAGTTTATAGTCGTTGGTTAGCGGGAGGGATCAGATGACGTACAGATTGTCGATGGTGATTTCGCTTGCGCTTGCAGCTGGAGGCTGCGGCAACGAGAACGGCGGTGACGAGGACACGTCCACGGACACCGGCGTGGACCTCGAGATCGACGTGACCGTTGACACGGACGCGCCGGACGGGGAAGACACGGCCGGGGACGGCGACGCCGGGGACGTTCCTGGCGATGACGACCTCGTGCCGGTCCCGTCGCGCGTCGTGATCCTGCACACCAATGACGAACACTCGCACGTCCTGGGGATCGGGCCATCCGTGGACGACTGGCCGCTCGCCACGTCGCCGGGCGACGGAACGATGAAGGGGAACGCGTACCGCAGGGCCGCCGCCATCCTCGCGGAGCGCGCGGACGCGTCCGCCGAGGGCACGCCCACGCTCACGGTCAGCGCCGGCGACTACACCATGGGGACACTCTTCCAGTTCGGGTCCGTGTTCCAGGGGGTCGACTTCAAGCTGATGACCCTGCTCGGCTACGACGCTGTCGCGCTCGGCAACCATGAGTTCGACTTCGGCGCCTCCACGACCGCCACCATGATCGAGAACGGCGGCCTCCTGGAAGGCATGCCTCTCGCCATCCCGATAGTTTCCTCGAACATCCACTTCTCGGCGGACGACGGCGACGACGCCCTGGAGGCGCTCTACTCCTACGACGACGACGGGGTCTCCCCGGTGAAGGGCTACTCCATCGAGACGCTCGGCGACGGGACCACGGTCGGCATCATAGGCGTGACAGGCCTGGATGCCGCCCTTGTTGCCCCGTTCAAGACACCGGCATGGTTCTCCCTGGCCATGACGGACACAGCTTGCACGGTGTCATGGGAATGCACAAACGGGTCCTGCGTCGAGGGCTTCTGCACGGCAGGCCCGCTGCAGGACCACGCCACGCACATGCAGGCGCTGGTGGAGGACACGGCCGATGCGGTCCGCTCGGTCCGCGCCCTCGGCGTGGATCTGGTGCTGCTGCTATCGCACGCTGGCCTGGACGACGGCGAGGCCCAGGCCATCCTCGCGGGCACCCTGGATCCCGGCGAGGCCGTCGGGTCGGAGGACATCGTGCTCTCGTACGGAGTCGAGGCCCTGCTCTCGGACGAGGGTCTCGACGGGATCGACGTGATCGTCTCCGGCCACACCCACACGCAGCTGGATGCACCCATAGTCCTGCCGAGCGCCGTCGCCCCGGGACGGATCACGGCCGTGGTCCAGGCCGGGGACTACGGCCGCTTCCTGGGACGCCTCGAGATGTTCAGGGAGGACACTGGCGCCCCCTGGCAGGTGGATCTCGACGGCTCCAGGCTGATCCCGATCGACGACACGATCGACACCTCGGCGCTGCCCATCGCCATGAGGGGCATGCTCGACCAGGCCACGGAGGGCGTCATGGCTGCGGTGGACGAGGCCCTGCTCGACGACGCCCTCGACACGTACAACCCGGGCGCACCGATCGACGACGACACCGGGGTCCCGGGCGACCTCTTCTTCCATCCGCTCGCCGAGTCCTCCTTCGACGTGATCGGCGAGACCTCCCACAGGGAGACCGCCCTCTCGCACCTGGCCACGGATGCCGTCCGCGACCGGCTGAACCGGGATCTGTACGCGCCGGATCCCGTGCGTGTGTACGTACAGGCGAACGGCGTGATCCGCGACTCGCTCCTCGCGAGCGAGACCGGGGGGATCCTGAGCACGGCCGACACCTTCGCCGTGCTGCCGCTGGGAGTCAGCCCGGTCGAGGAGACGGCCGGGTATCCGGTGATCGACTTCAGGTTCACTGCCGCCGAGCTGAAGGCCGGGCTGGAGGTCGGGCTCTCCATGGGCTTCGACGCGGACTCGTTCTTCCTCGGCTACTCGGGCGCGCGGGTGGAGTACGACCCCGCGCTTCCAGCGTTCGACCCGGCGAACCCGACGACGACGGGGAGGATCACGAAGATGACGCTATGGGATCCGATCGCGGATGCCGGGCTGCTGCCCTGGGAGGACGGGTACACGGACGTGATCTTCGACCTCTCCGTGACGCCGGATCCGTTCGCCGGCCGTTCCGACGAGCTCGTGCACGTGGCCACGAACCTCTACGTGGGTCTGTACATAGAAAACTTCGGGCTGTGCCCGAGGACGGCTGCCGGCGACTGGGATCCGCTCTGCGGGACCTGTGCCAACACGGACGCGGACTGCGAGGACGGTGGGGGAGGCACGGCCCACTGCCTGAACGACGCCGTCTCCCCTGGCCTGGGCCGCTGCGTCGGGTCCTCGATCCCCGCGGTCATCCACTACCTCGCGCGCGATCCAGGGACCGGCCTCGAGATCAAGGAGTGGATCTCTCTCGTGGGGTACCTGCAGGACATGCCGGACGGCGACACGGACGGCCTGCCGGACCTGCAGGCGGCCTACGACCGTGCCGATCCTGCCGGCGCCCTGCCCGACCGCATCTGCTGCGTGGATACTCCCCTGGTCCCGGGCAACCCCTGCTGCACCGGCGCTCCCTGGGCGCGGCCCTCGTCGTCGCGCCGACCTCGGTCGTCTTCAACTGGGAGCGCGAGCTCCAGCGCTTCGCGCCCTCGCTGCGAGTCCACGTGCATCGGGGCGAGGGCCGCTTCGACCAGCTCGACGAGCTCGGGCCCGGCGACGTGCTCGTCTCGGGCTGGGCGCTGCTTCATCGCGACGTGGAGTGGCTCGAGCCCCTGACCATT
>CAZGVR010000097.1:9763-10219 GCA_964528945.1 uncultured Myxococcales bacterium | reverse complement strand
TCCGCCATGCCCGAGCAGCCGGTCGGCGCGGTCCTCGTGGTCGGTGGGGGGATCGCCGGCATGCAGGCGGCCCTCGACCTCGCCGGGAGCGGCATCAGGGTGTACCTCGTCGAGAGCTCACCGGCCCTCGGCGGGCGCATGGCCCAGCTAGACAAGACGTTCCCGACGAACGAGTGCGCAATGTGCATCATCTCTCCGAAGCTCGTGGAGGTGGGCCGACACGGGAACATCAAGCTCCTCACGCTGAGCGAGGTCCAGGAGATCGGCGGGGAGATGGGGCGGTTCCGGGTCAAGGTGCTCCGCAAGGCCAGGCACGTCTCCGACCGGTGCGTGGGCTGCGACGAATGCGCCAAGGTATGCCCCGTCGAGGTGCCGAACGAGTTCGACGTCGGGACCAAGAAGCGCCGGGCCATCTACAGGCTGTACCCGCAGGCCGTCCCTGCCACCTTCGCGATC
>CAZGVR010000097.1:6107-9753 GCA_964528945.1 uncultured Myxococcales bacterium | reverse complement strand
CCATGCCCTTGCGTCGACCGGGACCTTGCCCAGGGCCTGCACAGCGTCGGTGTGCATGGCTACGTCGCGCTCGCGCGCTCGGGCCGCTACCGCGAGGCCGTGCGGCTGATACGCGAGTGCCTGCCCCTCCCCGGCACGCTGGGCCGGATCTGCCCTGCCCCTTGCGAGGGCGAGTGCAGGCGGGCGGAGATCGACGAGCCGGTGGCCATCCGGGAGATCAAGAGGTTCGTGGTGGACGCGGTCGAGGGCGATGCCCCGCCCGCGGTCCCGGACCGGGAGATGAAGGCCCCCGGGGACCGCGTCGCGATCGTGGGCTCCGGACCGGCCGGGCTGTCCTGCGCGTACTTCCTGGCGCTCGAGGGATACCACGTGACGATCTTCGAGGCCCTGGACGTGGCGGGCGGCATGCTGCGCGTCGGCATACCCGACTACAGGCTGCCCCCGGCGATCCTCGACCGCGAGATAGACTACATCGGGCGGCTCGGCGTCGACATCCGCCTTGGATCGGGCATTGGGCGGGATCGCCCCGTGTCCTCGCTCCTCGCGGACGGCTTCAGGGCGGTCTACATCGCGACCGGCGCGTATCGCGACGTCAAGCTCGGGGTGCCGGGGGAGGACTCGGCCGGCGTCGTCTCCGGGGTCGACTACCTGCGGCGCGTCAACACCGGCGCGCCGGTGGAGACCGGTCGGCGCGTGGTCGTGGTCGGAGGCGGCGACGTGGCCGTGGACGCTGCGCGAGCCGCGGTCCGCAGGGGCGCGGAGGACGTGACGATCCTCTACAGGAGGAGCCGCGACGAGATGCCCGCGCAGCCCGCGGAGATAGAGGCCGCCGAGGCCGAGGGCATCGAGGTGGTCCTGCTCTCGGCCCCCGGGGAGATCGTCGCCAGGTCCGGGAAGGTCGCCGCGCTGCGATGCATCCGCATGAGGCTGGGCGATGCCGACGAGAGCGGGCGCCGCCGCCCCGTGCCGATCGACGGGTCGGAGTACGACATCCCTTGCGACACAGTGATCCCGGCCATCGGCCAGGCCGTGGACCAGGCCTTCCTCGAAGGGACTTCGGGCATCGATCTGACCGCGCGCGGGACCATCAAGGTCGATCCCGTGACCTGGGAGACCACGAAGCCAGGCGTCTTCGCCGGCGGGGACCTGTACACCGGCCCTTCCATCGCCATCGCGGCCGTGGCCGCCGGCAAGGAGGCGGCGTGGTCGATCGACCGGTGGATGAGCGGGGAGTCCATGCGGGCCGGGAGGCCGGGGCGTCCTGCGGGCAAGCGCTTCGCAGCGATCCCGGCGGACGCGCGACCGGCTGCTCGCGCGCATCCGGCCGAGCTTCCGCCGTCGGAGCGCATGAAGGGCTGGGACGAGGTGGAGGCCACCCTGACCGCGGATGGGGCCAGGCAGGAGGCCGGCCGCTGCATCTCGTGCGGCATCTGCTCCGAGTGCATGCTCTGCGTGGAGACCTGCCAGGCCAAGGCCGTCGATCACGCCATGAAGGACGAGGTCGTGGAGCTGGAGGTCGGCTCCGTGATCCTGGCGCCCGGCTACGAAACGTTCCCCACCGCCTCGAGGGGCGAGTTCGGCCATGGCGCGAGCAGGAACGTGATGACGTCCCTGGAGTTCGAGCGCCTCCTGTCGGCCTCGGGGCCCACGGGCGGGAAGGTGCTCCGGCCCGGGGACGGGAGGGAGCCGCACCGAATAGCCTGGATCCAGTGCGTCGGCTCGAGGGACGCCTCGTGCGATCGCGAGTATTGCTCCTCCGTCTGCTGCATGTACGCGACCAAGGAGGCGGTGATCGCCAGGGAGCACGATCCGCACATCGAGCCGACCATATTCTTCATCGACCTGAGAGCGTTCGGCAAGGGCTTCGACGACTACGTCACCCGCGCACGCGACCACCACGGGGTGAGGTACGTCAGGGCGATGCCGAGCAGGGTGTTCGAGGATCCGGCGACCGGAAACCTCGAGCTCAGGTACGTGGACGAGACCGGCCAGCGCAGGACAGAGGAGTTCGACCTGGTCGTGCTCTCCGTGGGGTTGCAGGTCAACGAGAAGACGCGCGCGCTCGCGCGCGGGATCGGCGCCGATCGCGACCGGTTCGGCTTCGCGAGGACCGACGGCCTGGACCCGCTCGCGACCTCCAGGCCCGGGATCTTCGTGGCCGGGGTGTTCGCCGGCCCCAAGGACATCCCCGAGACGGTCAGCGAGGCGAGCGGGGCCGCAGGAGCGGCATGCGCCCACCTGGCCTCGGTGCGAGGCACGCTCTCCACCGTGGAGTCCTTCCCGCCCGAGCGCGCGATCGGCGGTGACGAGGCCACCCGCACAGGCGTCTTCGTCTGCCACTGCGGGATCAACATCGCCGGGATAGTGGACGTCGCGGCCCTCACGGAGTACGCGCGCACGCTGCCCGGGGTCGTGCACTCCGATCGCTTCCTCTACACGTGTTCGCAGGACTCGCAGGAGAAGATCCGCGAAGCCGTCCGCGAGCAGGGCCTGAACCGCGTCGTGGTCGCATCGTGCACGCCGCGCACGCACGAACCCCTGTTCCAGCAGACGATCATGCAGTCCGGGCTCAACAAGTACCTGTTCGAGATGGCCAACATCCGGGACCAGTGCAGCTGGGTGCACCAGAGCGACAAGGCGCGCGCGACCGAGAAGTCGAAGCGCCTGGTCCGCATGGCGGTCGCGGCCGTGTCGCGATCCGTCCCCCTCGTGGAGAACGAGTTCGAGGTGAACCCAGGCCTCCTGGTCGTCGGCGGCGGGCTCGCCGGCATGATCGCGGCCCGCGAGGCAGCGCGCCAGGGGTTCGAGGTGGCGCTGGTCGAGCAGGAGCCGGAGCTGGGGGGCAACCTGCGGAGGCTGCGCCGCGCGGCCGGGGGACGCGACGTGCCCACCTTCCTCGAGCGGCTGAGGAGCGAGGTCACGGGCCACCCGTCGATCAAGGTCCTAGCCGGATCCTCGATCGTCGAGCACCGCGGCTTCGTCGGCAACTTCGAGACCGTGGTCATGACCCCGGGCTGAGTCCAGCGCAGGGTGAAGCACGGCGCGATCCTGGTGGCCACCGGCGGGACCGAGAACCGCCCGGCCCTCCACGGGCTAGGCACGGACCCGCGCGTCGTGACGCAGACGGACCTCGAGCGGATGATCGCCGACGATCCCGGTTTCCCTCGAAGGGTCCGTCACGTGGTCATGATCCAGTGCGCGGGCTCGCGCACCGACGACGTCGCGTGGTGCTCGCGCGTCTGCTGCAACCAGGCAGTCAAGAACGCCCTCGCCTTCCGCGGCATCCGCCCCGACGGGCGGGTGGACGTGCTGTACAGGGACATCAGGACCTACGGCCTTGGCGAGTCGGAGTACAGGCGTGCGCGGCGGGCCGGGGTTTCGTTCGTCCGCCAGGATCCGGCATCGAACCCTCGGCGCGTTCTCCTTCGCGATCTGACCCGCCGTGGCGCAGGGAGCCAGGATGTCGCACGGGATTTCCAGGAGCTCCCTGTTCGACACCGCCGTGGCCCCCGGGAATTCCGACACCTTCCCTCCCTCATCGGCGTGGCGGATGAGCGCGTCGACGGGGAGACCCGCCGGGTTGTACGCACCGCCGTACACGTCGCTCACGCCGATCACCTTGACCTTGTCGTGCCACAGCGTAAGC
>CAZGVR010000097.1:0-6097 GCA_964528945.1 uncultured Myxococcales bacterium | reverse complement strand
GAACCCGGTCCGTGTAGATCTCGGTGGTCGCCGCATCATTAAAAAAAAAATCGACCGGTCCATCCATCGCGAGGTCGTGCTCGAGCCCGACCTCCTCGTGCTCTCGACCGGCATACTCCCGGCGGAGACGGACGAGCTGGCGACGATGCTCCGCGTCCCGAGGAACCCGGCCGGCTTCTTCATCGAGGCGCACGCGAAGCTCAGGCCCGTGGACTTCGCCAGCGAGGGCCTCTTCCTCGCCGGCCTGGCTCACGGCCCCAAGTCCGTGCCCGAGACGATCGCCCAGGCCCAGGCCGCGGTCGCGCGCGCGGCCACGATCCTCACGCGCCGGAAGCTCCGCATGTCGGGTGTCGTCTCGTCGGTCGAGGCCGAGAAGTGCGCGGTGTGCCTGACATGCGTGCGCGCCTGCCCCTACAACGTGCCCGTGATAACCGCGGATCACACGGCGGCGATCAACCCGGCGCTCTGCCAGGGGTGCGGCATCTGCGCCGCGGAGTGCCCGGCCAAGGCGATCACCCTCGGCCGGTTCACCGACGCTCATCTGATGGCCAAGCTCGATGCCCTGGAGGTCCAGTGATGGCTGAAGCCCGAAGCACGGTGAGGTCGATGGATGGACCCGGGTTCGTTCCCGGAGTCGTCGTCTTCGCCTGCCGGCACTGAGCGTACACCGCAGCCGACCTGGCAGGTTCGGAGAGGCGCAACTATCCTGATGGGACCTCCATAGTGATGGTGCCCTGCACCGGCCGCGTGGACGAGGTGCTCATCCTGCGGGCGTTCGAGAACGGGGCCGACGGGGTCATGGTCGTGGGCTGTCTCGAGGGGGACTGCCACTACATGGTCGGCAACCTGAGGGCCAGGGAGCGGGTCAGGAGGGTCGCCGGCATCCTGGATTCCGCGGGCATCGGCGGGGGGAGGATCCGGATGTACAACGTAAGCGCCGGCGAGGGTGCCAAGTTCGCCGGCTTCATGAAGGAAATGATCGAGCACGTGTCGGGGCTCGGGCCCAGCCCAGCACGCGGGAACGGGGAACCGCAGGTGGAGGTCGAACCATGATTGTCGCGCAGGCCAAGCCCCTGGAGGAGATCCGGCCCATGGTCGCCGTACACGACCGGATCATCCTCGCGGGGTGCAACGGGTGCGTCACGGTCTGCCGCGCCGGAGGCGAGAAGGAGGTCCAGGTGCTCGCCTCGGCGCTCAGGCTCGCGCGCAAGGCCGAGGGCAGACCCATCGAGATCCGGGAGGTGACGCTGGAAAGGCAGTGCGATCCCGAGTACGTCGAGACCATGCGTCCCTTCGTGCAGGACTACCAGGCCGTCCTCTCGATCGCGTGCGGCGCGGGCATCCAGTTCGTCGCCGAGCGGTTCCAGCAGACCAACGTGTACCCCGGAGTGAACACGAGCTTCATCGGGGTGGCCCTCCGGCAGGGCGAGTGGTTCGAGCGGTGCCAGGCCTGCGGCGACTGCGTCCTGCACCTGACGGCGGGCGTGTGCCCCGTGACGCGCTGCTCGAAGAGCCACTTCCACGGCCCCTGCGGCGGGTCGACCCAGGGCCGGTGCGAGATCTCGAAGGACGTGGCATGCGGCTGGCAGCTCATCGTGGATCGCCTGAAGGCGCTCGGGCGCATGGACGACTACGGCAAGCTGAAGCCCATGAAGAGATGGCGCGCGAGCCGCGACGGCGGCCCGCGCTCCGTTCTCAGGAAGGACCTCGCGACATGAAGGCCGGCAGCAACCTCGAGAAGGTGCTCGCGGCGGGTCACTTCGCGCTCACGGCCGAGTGCGGGCCGCCGCGTGGCGCGGATCCCGACGTGGTCCGCGAGAAGTCGAAGATCCTCAAGGGGTTCGTGGACGCCTGCAACGTGACCGACAACCAGACATCGGTCGTCCGGATGAGCTCCCTGGCCGGCTCCCTGCTCCTCAAGGAGTGCGGCATAGATCCCCTGATGCAGATGGTCTGCCGGGACAGGAACCGCATCGCCCTTCAGTCCGACCTGCTGGGCGCCTCCGCCCTGGGGGTGCGCAACCTCCTGTGCCTGTCCGGCGACCACCAGATCTTCGGTGACGACCCCGAGGCCAAGAACGTCTTCGACATCGACTCCATCCAGCTCATCAACCTGGTGAAGACCATGCGGGACGACGGGGTCTTCCCGTCCGGCAAGCCCCTCGTCGGGGCGCCGAAGATCTTCATCGGGTGCGCGGCCAACCCTTTCGCGGATCCCTACGAGATCCGCGTGAGGAGGCTCGCGCTCAAGGCCGAGGCGGGCGTGGACTTCGTGCAGACGCAGTGCGTCTACAACATGGACAAGTTCAGGAAGTTCATGGAGGATGCGAGGAGGATCGGGCTGCACGAGAAGGTCGCGATCCTGGCCGGGATAACGCCGCTCAAATCCGCAGGGATGGCCAAGTACATGAAGGCCAAGGTGGCCGGGATGGACGTCCCTGACTCGGTCGTGAAGCGGATCTCCGAGGTGCCGAAGGAGAAGCAGGCGGAGCGCGGGATCGAGATGTGCGTGGAGGCTATCGAGGAGGTCCGCAAGATCGAGGGCATCCGCGGGGTGCACCTCATGGCGATCGAGTGGGAGGAGAAGGTCCCGGAGATCGCGAAAATGGCCGGTCTGCACCCGCGGCCGGTGGTATCATAGGTTGCAGCGAGGACCGACGAGGGCTTCAAAGGAGGTTCCAGTGACTGACAAGAAGAAGGTGCTACTGGTCGACGACGATCCGGACTTCGTGGTCGCGGTGAAGACGATCGTCGAGAAGGCAGGCTACGAGGTCGATGTCGCCTACGACGGCAAGGAGGGGCTCGACAAGGTGGCGAAGGCCAGGCCGCACATCGTGATCCTCGACGTGATGATGCCGGTCATGAACGGGCACCAGACGTGCAAGGCCCTGAAGGGCGATCCCAAGACTGCCGACATCCCGGTCATCCTGCTCACGGCCGTCGCGGAGCGCGTCACCACGAGCACGTACACCCACCGCGACATGATGGAGAGCGAGGCCGACGACTACATCCCGAAGCCCGTGACGGCCGAGAAGCTCCTGGAGCGCATCAGGGCCTTCGTGTAGCCGGGCGGGACGGGATGGCGGGGGCTATAAGGGTCCTCATCGTGGATGACGAGCAGGTCATCCGCGAGGGTTGCGAGCGCGCGCTGGCCTCGAGCGGCTACGAGGTGTCCAAGGCGGAGAACGGGGCCAGGGGCATCGAGCTCCTCGAGAACGAGCGGTTCGACATCATCCTCCTGGACCTCATGATGCCCGGGGTCGACGGCTTCGAGGTCCTGAAGTGGGTGAAGGAGTTCCGGCCCTCGGTCCAGGTCATCGTAATAACCGGGTTCGCCACGGTCTCCGAGGCGGTGAAGGCCATGCGCCAGGGCGCCTTCGACTTCGTGGGCAAGCCTTTCTCCCCGGACTACATCCGCATAGTCGTGGCCCGGGCCGCCGAGAACATCCTGCTGCCGGCCGAGAGGGAGCGTCTCCGGGTCGAGAAGGCCCTGGACCTCGAGACGATCGCGGAGGAGCACAGCCGTCTCACGACCGTGATCGGATGCATGGTCGAGGCGGTGCTCGTCACGAACCACGAGTGCCGTGTGGTCCACTGCAACCCGGCGGCCATCAGGATGCTCGAGCTGCAGTCCGACCCGGTCGTGGGCAAGACCCTTGCCGCCTCCGTGCGCGACGCCGACGTGAACGCCATGGTCGAGGAGGTCATCCGCGAGGGCCGCGTGGTCACGCGCGAGTTCTCGCCTGGCACCGCTTCCCGGCTGTACCTGAGGGCCCACTCCGCACCCGTGCACACGCCGACGGGCAAGGTGCTGGGCTCGGTCACGACTTTCGAGGACATCACGGTCCAGAAGCAGGTGGATCGGATGAAGTCCGACTTCGTGGCCATGGTCGCGCACGAGCTGAGGTCGCCGCTCGCCTCGATCGAGCAGATGATCTACGCCTCGCTGGCCGTGTGCGACAACCAGGCGCCGGAGTGCAAGCACATGCACGACCGCATGACGGCTCGCACCAGGGACCTCTACCAGCTGATCGAGAACCTCCTGGCCCTGTCCAAGCTCGAGTCCGGCAAGGTCCAGTTCACGTTCGAGGCCCTGCGCGGCGACGAGATCCTCTCCCAGGTCGTCGAGATGGTGCGCCCGCAGGCCGAGAAGAAGTCGATCGGGATCACCATGACCGAATCAACGGGCGAGTGGCGCATGTCCGCGGACCGCGACTACATCCACTCGGCGCTCTCGAACATAGTGGGCAACGCGGTCAAGTACACGCCCGATGGAGGCAACGTCACCATTTCCACGGTGCTCGAGCCAGGCCTGGTGCGCATCCGGATCTCGGACACGGGGTACGGCATCTCCAGGGAGGACCTGCCGTTCATCTTCGACCGGTTCTTCAGGGCAAAGACGCGCGAGACGCGCGCGGTCACCGGATCTGGCCTGGGGCTATCGCTCGTCAAGCGTGTGGTCGAGGCGCACCGCGGCTACATCCAGGTCGAGTCCGAGCCTGGAAAGGGAACGGCATTCACCCTCGGGTTCCCCCTGGCCTAGCGATCGTTCCCCTCGAGTACCAGGATCACCGCATGTCGCGTATACTATCTGCCACGCGGACGCGCCCGGGAACACTTGGGCCAGCCCCGCGCACGGCGGAGGGACCAATGACCGGACGACCTGATCGCTTGCTGCCTCTCGTGGGCATGCTTCTCCTCGTCGCGGCCGGCTGCGGCGGCGTCTCCCACTATGATCAGGACGCCGACCAGGACGCGGACGACGGGGACGGCTCGGAGAGCCTGGACACCTCGACAGACGCTCCCGATGCCGACGGCATCGACGATGCGGACGGTGGCGGCGATCCCGACGGCGGAGGTGATGCCGACGTAGTCCCGGACACGGCTGTGGACGAGGCAGGTGACACCCCCGGCGAGTGCGTGTCCGAGTGCTGCGACGATTCGGACTGCGAGCCCCTCTTCGGGGCCGCGCCCTGCGGGGCATGGGCGTGCAACGGCGGAGCATGCGACGTCGTGTGCACGGGCTGCACGGACGCGGACCTGGACGGCTACGGCCCTGAGGCTGGCGCCTGCGCAGGTCCGGACTGCGACGACTCGGACGACTCGATCCACGACTCGGTCGCCCCGGCGTCATGCTACTCGGACGACCCCTCGACCATCGGCGTGGGAGTTTGCCAGGCAGGCACGCACCAGTGCACGGCCGGGGTCTGGACCCCCTGCACCGGCGAGGTCGTCCCGAGCGGGGAGGCCTGCAACGACCAGGACGACGACTGCGACGGTAGCGCCGACGAGGACCTCGGGACCTTCTCCTGCGGTACCGGAGTGTGCTTGCGTTCGGTGAACGCCTGCGCCCCGGGAGGCACGATCGGCGTCTGCACCCCGGGCAGCCCGACCCCGCCGGACAACGACTGCGACGGGCTGGACGACGACTGCGACGGTGCCGTGGACGAGAGCTGCATCGCGAGCTGCGTCTGGGCATCGCTGCTCCCCATCTCGGGAACCTGCTCTGGACGCGACGGCACGGCACAGTGCCCGTACGACTCGATCCAGGTCGCGATCGACAACGCCGACGCCGACGCCGGGGAGTTCGTCTGCGTGGTCCAGGGCACGTCATGCGCCGCCACGGCCACCTACTTCCAGAACGTCACGATGTCGGACGGCGTGCACGTGTACGGCGGCTACGAGACCACGACCAACACGCGCTGCTCGAACTGGGGTACGACCATTGCCCCGGCCTCGAGCGCGGGGATCCTCTTCGACGACGGCATCACGATGATGACGATCATCGACGGCTTCAGGGTGACCCGCCCCAACACGAACGTCTCGACCGGGATAACCGTGGACGGCGGCGCCGGGGCCTACATCTCGGAGATCCGCATGGACCCGAACACGTGTGGCGCGGTCCAGACGTCCCACGGCATCGACGTGCTGAGCGGCGGGGACGCGACCGTGACCAGGTCGATCGTCCACGGCGGCCGCGGCACTGTCGCGGCCATCGGCGTGAACGTCGTGGACGCGCGCGTCACGGTCACCAACAACTGCCCCTCGCTCGATTCGAACGGGTACTGCGATGACGACACCGGATGCGACGGTACCG
>CAZGVR010000096.1:10047-10293 GCA_964528945.1 uncultured Myxococcales bacterium | reverse complement strand
GCAGATGCCTGCCGACGTGCGCGGCCGGATCAAGGCGGCCGGGGGGGTGGTGGTCACCGCGACGCACGTCTTCGGCGGAATAGGCCGATCCGTGCGCCGCCGCTTCCAGTCCTACCAGGTCGACGAGATCATGGCCCAGACCCTGCGCGTGTTCGGACAGGGGACCAAGGTCGCGATCGAGATCGCCCTGATGGCGGCGGACGCGGGAATGGCGCCGGTCGACGAGGACGTGGTCTCGATCGGCGG
>CAZGVR010000096.1:0-10037 GCA_964528945.1 uncultured Myxococcales bacterium | reverse complement strand
TTCGGGCTCAAGGTCCGGGAGGTGATCTGCAAGCCGGGGCTGTTCTAGGGCTGTCCCTTGCCGAGCATGGCGATCGGGTCGGGGACCAGGATGAACACGCTCCCCTCGCTCTCGTCCACCGTGGTGGTGAAGTCCAGCAGGGCGGGGTAGTCCTCGGGGGCGATCCTCCCTTCGGGCAGGACGACCATCCTGTCCAGCGTGTAGGTATCGCCCTTCCTCGCGAACCCCTGCGTGAAGAGCGCGCCCTGCGGCGTGGCGAGGCTGGTGGACGGCAGCGGCGGCTGGAACAGATCCCACATCCCGCCGGTGTCCACCGATATGCGCACCGCTACGCTCGTGGGCTCGTCCACGAGCAGCGGGAACTCCCTCGAAGGGAGCGAGGCCCAAGCCTGCGAGAGCCTCGTCTTGAGGAACGGCCCGAGCGACGCGGTGCCGGGAAGCGGCCCGGGCGAGAGCGGCAGGTCGAACCTTATCGTGACCGTGAGCTCGGGCGAGTCCGACGAGAGGTCGGGCAGCTCGAGGCCCGTCATGGTGGCGCCGTTGAAGAGGTAGGCGAGGTAGGATCCCTCCATCTGCATCTCCACCTCGGAGGCCTCCATCTCGCGCAGGCCGGCCCTCACCAGGGACGCGGGAACGCCGCGGAAGGTGTCGGTGAGCACGCATGCGGACGAGCCGTCCCGCCCGACCACCACCTCGAGCTCCCTCGTGACGCCGTCGTCGAAGCTCGATGCGCCCGGCGTCGCGTCCCGGCCGCGGGATGGAAGGATGCTCGCGGCCTCCTCGCCGCGGAGGTGATACGGCAGGAGGCCGTACGGAAGCCCGTCCGCGCCCGGCACGAGCCAGTCGTCCCCCAGCCTGACCGCGAGCTGCGTGTACACGTCCAGGTCGGCCACGTCGCTCGCCGTGTGGTCCGCGTAGACGGTGCGGACGATCCACAGCTCCGGCTCGAGCCCGGCTTCGAGGAGGAGCGCGTATAGCAGCCTGACCCTCATGCCCATGCGGTCCTCGAGGATGAAGGCAGCCGGAGTATCGATGCCCTCGCCCTCCTCCACCTCGTCGTTCACCCACCTGAATACGGCGCGAGCCAGCGCGGCCCGGTCCCCGGCAGGCACCCCCCGGGAAAGCTCGCCGAGCAGTTCCTCCATGGCTGGGGAGGCGATGTGGGTACCGACCATCATGTCCGCCACGAAGTCGAAGTACGAGCCCCACCCGGCCCTGTAGGAGAGCTGCACCGAGGGCAGGAACTCGCTCCAGGCCGGCGAGCCCGGCTCGCTCTCGACGTGGGTCGATCTCTCCGCGGTCATGGTGGAGACCTGGAGGATCCCGGCGGGCGTGACCACGGGCACGGGTGGATCCCCCCTGTCGTTCAAGGGGATCGCCATGCCGGCCGGGGCGACCACGATCATCTCGCTGTGGTAGAGCACCTGGTCGAAAACCTGGAAGAACCATCTTTCCAGCGACAGGCCGCCCGGGAAGATCGTGGACGGGCCGGTCGCCTGGATCCACTCGGCCTCGGTGTAGTCCCCGGGGGACAGCGAAGGGTAGGACAGCGTGGCCTTGCCCTCGATGTCCTCGGGCAGGAGCGTGCGTCCGTCGGCCTTTATCGTCCTGAGCCTGATTATCCATGCGCCGGGCGGGGCCACGAACTCGCTCCCGGCCTCCACTCCCTCCTTGGACAGCAGCTTCCTCACGCTGTGGTAGCGAGTCAGCGTGGACCCGTCCCCGTAGATCCTGTGGGTCACGTGATCCAGGATCTCGACCGATGGCGTCCCGGGCACGACGGCCAGGCCTGCGCTCCCGGCCTCGTACGACGCTATGGACGTGACCGCGTCGCGCCTGTACGGGTAGAGATAGTCGAACCCCTCGACCAGGGCGATCTTCATCAGCAGGTCGTCGCCGGGCCCGCTCATGAGGGCTCGCGCACGGGCGAGCACGCTCACGGCCTCGCCGGTGCGGCCGGCGGCGGCCTCGGCGTCCACCAGGCGACCCAGCACGGCCCAGCTGGTCGGGTGCTTCTTCCAGAATGCCTCCAGCAGGGCGAGGTGCTTCTCCGTGTAGCCGAGCTCCAGCATGACGAGGGCGTCGTCGACCATGTTGTCGTCCCTGTCCGGGAAGAGCCCGTGGAGCCTCTCCTGCTCGACGAGCGCCTGGTCCCACTTCCCGCGCTGCTCGAGCAGCTGGAGCAGCGTCCCGTCCGTGGCATCGCAGGCCGAGAGCGCACGGGCGGCCTCCTCCATCCCGTCCAGGTCGCCCATGGTGGCCGCGATGGAGAACTCCTGCCTGAGGCCGCTGCAGCTGCCCTCGAGCAACCCGGCTGCCGTCCTCGTAGCCTCCATCGACTCTCCCACCCAGCCCTTCGATGCGTAGAGAGACGCGGCAAGGGTGAGGAAGCCCGGGAAGCCCGGTATCGCCTCCATGGCGGCGTTCATCATGTCGATCGCGTTCTCGGTCCTGCCCAGGTTCGACTCGATCTGGGCGACGATGTACCAGCCGACCCAGGAGTCCGGATGCGCCTCGATCATGGTCTCGGCCACGGACTTGAGCCTGTTCATGCGCGTCGCCCATGGGGTGAACGGATCGCTCCCCTGCAGCGTCGCGTGGAGGGCGAGGACCGGTGCCGACGCCGGGTAGGACTCCACCAGCCGCTTCACGGCGGATGCCGAGCCGGCGTTGTCGCCGCGGAGGAGGATCACCTGCGCCTCGAGGATCTCCTCCACCGGGGAGCGAGGCTCGGGGAGAACGATGGGCCAGGCAGGTCCGGGCGGGGGCGCAAGCCCGCCGATCCCCTCGCCGTGTGGCCTGGAGGTGATGGCGGGCGCCGCGCCGGGATCCGGGTGCGACGACGAGGCCTCCTTCCACATCAGCGTGAACGTGGGCATGAAGTCCCTGGTGCCGATCTTGACCATCAGCCTGTGCTCGCCCGCGGCCAGCCGCAGCCCGAAGAGGTTCACGTCGGGGTGGACGGCGGTACGCCTGTCCACGGTCAACACCGTGACGCCGTCCACGATCACTGCGAAGGTGTCCGGGGTCGAGATCCTGAAGACGTAGTCGCCCGACCTGTGCACCGAGAGGTCCGTTGCCGCGTAGTACGTCCCGCCATGGTACGTGTCCTCCGGCTCCATGGCCGTCCGGCAGTACCACGCCCTGGCATCGATGGTCGGAACGGGATCCCCGCCCTCGACCAGGGGGTAGGCGGCCTTCCAGGGCAGATCGATCTCGGGGTCATGGGCATCGTCGAAACCGAGCAGCTCGGTCGAGCCGATGGGCCCGGCAGCCTTCCAGTGCACGAGGCAGCCTCCGGTGTCCCGCAGCACCAGCGCCTCCTCGAACCGCCCGGAGCGAGCGAGCGCCTTCACCTCTGCCTCCAGCGCCGTGAACCATGCCCCGTCCGTCCGCTCGTAGAGCGAGGGCAGGGACCCATCGAGGGTGGCGGCAAGACGCTCCTCCCAGCGGGGAGCGAAGCTGTCCAGCGATAGCATGGCCTCGAGGGACGCCTCGGCAACGGCGTCGCATACGGGATCCCCGCATCCCGGGGCGGCGGCGACCGCTGCCGCGTAGCCGTCCATGGCGGAGTCCATGTCCCCGCCGAGGTATGCGGTCTCGGCCGCGAGCCAGTGCAGCAGGGGGTCGTCCGGATCCGCGGCGAGCGCCTCGTCGATCGTCAGCGCCATGGTCGCCAGGTCGCTCCCTTCGACGTAGGCCTCCACGGGTCCGGGAGGGAGCGTTCCGCCGGGCGAGGGGCGCGCGCCCGAGCACGACAGGATCGTCGCGACGCACATGCCTGCCAGGGTCGCGGGGAACGCCCTTGCCCGCCCGGTCACGGCTTGGCCTCCCCTATACGGGCGCGCTGGCCCATGGCATCGTCGACCTTTCCGCAGAACTCCCTGAAGGACGGGTACTCGTCGGGGGTCACGCGGAACGCGTCGAAGACCAGGGTCGCGACCACCTCGAGGCGGGTGGGCGAGATCAGCGCGCTCTCCAGCCGGAACCACCACGGATCGCCCTCCTTCCCGAGCTGCACCGGCAGTGGGGCATCGGTGAAGGCCATGCCAGGCGGGGCCTCGTACGTGTAGCCGTCGATCCACACGCGGGGCGCCCCTATGACGACGTCGAACTTCCGCGTCGAGAGCGGCGCCATGCTCTTGAAGAGCCCGTGGGACGGCAGGGCCGCGAACTGGAGCGAGCCGTCCCCCGCGAGCGCGTAGTTGGGGATGGCCGCCTCGAAGTCCATCGTGACGTCGTCGTCGTACTCGTCGAGCCCGCCCATCTCGAACTCGCCCAGATCCAGGCCGGCGAACACGGACGAGAGCTCGCTCTCCAGGCGCTGGGCGCGCGTGGCCTCGGTCTGGTAGGTCGAACGGTAGTAGCCCTTGGACGAGCCGGATATCCGCAGGCTCCCCTCGACCGTGGCGTCGCCGTCCGGCTGCAGGGAAAAGACCATCCGGGAGTCCTGTGCGTTGGTGGAAGGCGGGGGCCGGGGGGTCCTCGCCTCGAGGGTCTTGCCGTCCACGACCACGAGCGCGAACACGTCCTGATCCGCCCAGGGCAGCGTCGACGTCCCTAGGTAGTCCACGGTCCCGTCCAGGAACAGGCCCAGGGACGGGACGTAGGCGATCGCGTGATCGAACTGGAACGGCCCGGGGAACGTGGATCCGATGTCGCCCGACATCCGGGTCCTCACCAGGGCGACCCCGCTCTCGATACCGGCCTCCCTGATCATGACGTGGAGCAGGGTCGCCTTGTCCTTGCAGTCGCCGAACCCGCGGGCCACGACCAGCGGGGAAGGGTAGGGCTTGTACCCGTGCACGCCGAACTCGAGCGCGATGTACCGGGTCGAACGGATCACCCAGTCGAAGATGGCGGCCACCTTGGCGGAATCGGTGTCGAGCCCGGACGTGAGCTCGGCCACCTTGTCCTTGATGGTCTTGTCCGCGACCATCTGCTGGGAGGACAGTCCCCACCACCAGGAGCCGAAGTCCTCCCACGCGTCGAAGGTGGAGACCTTGATCAGCGGAACCACCTCGGCCAGCGGTGGCATGTCCGGCTCCTCCTGGATGGCCTCCAGGTCGCCGGCCTCCCAGATCCGCGCCTGCACGCCGCCCGCGACCTCGCCCTCCACTCCAGGCTCGCCCGCAGGGGCGCGCTCGGCGAGGCCCACGCCGCCGGGGATCACGACCCGTACGTCGAGATCGGATGGCGCCACCAGCCCGTAGCGGAAGCGCAGGCAGGGCATTGTCGTGAGGACGGGCACAAGGGCCGAGAAGTTCCTGTCGAACATGTTCCTGGGGGCCACGTCGGAGATCTTGTAGCTGACCTCCACGACGTCCCCGGGAAGCACGGGAGGCATCTCCATGACGGTCTGGATCTCGTCGTAGTACATCCTCACCCCCGGGTCGAAGACCGGGAAGTCCCAGCTGCCGGTCATGTCCTCGGTCGACCCGTCGCCGCGGATGACCCGCGCGGACAGGATGTCGAGCTCCGCGAGGCTGGGCGAGTACTCGACCGGGATGTACCGCAGCTTCTTGGCGCCCTGCTCGGTGTTCGCGCGGATGGCGCGCTGCACGAAGCTGGCGCTCATGCCGTTGCCGTAGACCCTGTCCACGCGCTGGTCCACGACCGTGGTCATCTCGAACCCGGCGTCCGGGCCCTTCGACGAGGAGATGGAGAGGATCTCGTCCTTGGTGACGACGTAGCCCTTCTCGAACTTCTCCCGCGGGTAGAGGTGGGCGATGTACTCCCTGACCTCGTAGTTGCTGGGCTCCAGCTCGAGCACGGTCTGGTAGCAGGCGAGCGCCTCGTCCCGCTTGCCGGTCATGAGGAGGTGGCGTCCCAGATCCTGCCACGCCCCGGGCGAGTGGGGAGCGATGGCGGTCCTCGCGAGCAGGTACTGCCCTGCCTGGTCGGGGTCGCCCATGGCCATGTGCTCGCCGGCCGCCCACCCGAGGATCTCGACGGACTTCGGGTCCATGGAGATCACGACGCCGATCTCGGCGACGGCGCTCGCGTCCAGGCCGAGATCCCCTGCCCTGGCTGCCACCGTGCGCCGCACGTCGTCGTCCGCCCGGACCTCGAGGATCCGCTGCCGCGCAAACGAGGCGTGGTACGCGCCCTGGGCCTGCTCCGCAAGCGTCTCCTCGGCCCTGAGCAGTGCGGGCACGGGACCGAAGCGCTTCTCCAGCGCGACGAGCGCTCCGAATGCGGTCATGGGCATGCCGGCCTCCTCGACCACCTGCGCGCCCAGGATCCGGATGCGGAGGTCGTCCGGGAACCGACCCTCGAGGTCCTTCACCATGTTCCTGAAGTCCGCGATGCCCATGCGATCCCTCATAGAGAGGGCGTAGAGGTAGGACGCCTCTGCATTCCCGGGCTCGGAGAGCAGGCAGCGCTTGAGCGCCTCGATGCCCTGATCCCTGTCGTCCGTGACCCTGGCCAGTAGCACGAGATCCGCGCACGCGCCCGAGGCGTCGGCCGCCTTCTGGGCATGATCCGGCGCAACGGTCTCGGTCAGGTCGTCGGAGTGGGTGAGGTGCATGAACCTGGCCATGGCCGAGAGCGCCTCGGGATCGTCGGGGTCGGCCTCGAGACCGGCGGCGAGGAGGCCGAATGCGTGCGGTACGGGCAGGATCTTGGGCAGAACGAGCCCGGCCGGGACCTTGGACGGCTCGATGGTCGCTGCGCCGGGGATCCCCTTCCCCTTCTTGTCCGTGAGCCTCGCCTGGAGGGTCCATGGGCCGTCGTCCACGCAGACCTTGGCGAGGACCACGTGAGTGCCCTTCGAGAGCTTTGCGCCGGCGGCGCTCCTGTCGCGCCCTGCGGCCCTGTACACCGGATCGTCGATGGCCACGGCCCCGTCGATCCAGACCTTCAGGGTCCCGCCGGCCGCCGCCCAGACGGACACGGTGCTCGCCTTGGCCAGCTCCACGTACGTGGCCGCGAACCCGCAGACCTTCGTGGACGGCTGGAGCCAGTTCCCGAGATCGAGCAGGCCGTCGAGGGGCCGGGCCTCGGCCGTGCGCCAGCCCACGGACCGCTCGTCCCCCTGGAAGACGAGGTCGCGATCCATCGCCGCACCGGCATCCTCCTCGGGCTCGAGCACCTTTACCGGCCCTCCGCGATCCTCGTTGTCGAACGGACCAACGACCAGCCAGTCGGTCACGAGCCCGGCATCCCGCGCGGCCTCGGCGGCCTCCCCGAACCTGCCGTCGTGGTAGAGCTTCTCCCTCGCCAGGTCGCCGAGGTATATCGAGGACTGCGGCGCGAGCCCCTTCTCCTTGGAGAGCCGGACGAGCAGCTGCTCGACCACTCCAGGCGTGGCCAGATCCCAGAGCGCCGCCATCTCGGCCATGTGAAGGACCGATGCGGGCGATCCGGGGGACTGCTCGACCTTCCATTCCAGCTCCTGCGCCAGGGCGTCGACGGGGGTCGGCGGGCCCTGCTGGGGCTGCATCCCGGACGCCGCGGACGGGGCGGCGATGCCTGCAAGCAGGACGAGCGCCCGCATGCTGGCCGTTCTCCTCGGGGTCATCCCTTCACCTTCCAGTCCTTTCTCTCACCCTGCGCTCCAGCAGTTCGAGGACCTCCTCGATCCCGAGGTGCGACGTGTCGACGAGGATGGCGTCGTCGGCGGGCCTGAGAGGGGAAACCTCCCGCATGGTGTCCCGGCGATCCCTCTCGTCCATGTCACGCTGCACGTCGTCCATCAGGCTATCCCGGCCAGATCCCCTGAGCTCGAGGAACCGGCGGCCGGCCCGGATCTCGGGGCTCGCGGTCAGGAAGAACTTGACCAGGGCATCCGGGAAGACGACCGTGCCCATGTCGCGGCCCTCGGCCACCAGGTCCGACCGGGCGCAGCCGCGCTGCACCGGAAGGAGGAGGTCGCGCACGGCCTGGTCCCTTGCCACTATCGATGCATCGCGGCCGACCTCCTCGGTCCTCAGGCCCGGACCCGGGATCAGCCCGGCTATCACGAGGCTGGTCCCGCCGGACGCGTCAGGCGTGAGGCTCAGGGTCGAGGCGAGATCCTCTGCGGCGCGCCACCTGTCCTCGGGCCGGCCCGGGTCCAGCGCGAGCCTCGCGACGTTCCATGCTACGGCCCTGTACAGGGAGCCGGAGTCCAGGTGCAGCCAGCACAGGCGGCGGGCCAGGCCCCTGGACGCGGTGGACTTGCCCACGCCGGCGGGCCCGTCGATGGTCACGATCCTCGGCATCTCAGGGCCTCACGCAGACCTGCCTGTTGGACAGGTCGGGGCTCGCGAGGCACTTCCACCCGGCGGGGCACTCCTCGTCCGTCTCGCACCGGTCGGTGCAGTACCGGATCAGCCTGCCGCTCTCCACCAGGCACACGCGCGAGCGGCAGCGGGCGTTCTCCTCGCACGGGTCGCCGACCTTGCCGCCCGAGTTCCAGACGAGCCACGCGACGTATCCGGCGAACAGGATGCCGACACCGAGCAGGAGATATCGCCAGATCGGCCTGTGCCCCCATGCCCTGTCGCCGCTCGCCACGAGCCGGATCTTACGCCAATCCGCCGCGCGATCCATCCCCGATTTGTATCGTGGAGCGCGATTCCGTAAGATGACCGCGGCCCGATGGAATCTCCAGCCTCCCACCGTGCGGCACGGATCATCGGCCTGGTGGCCGTGGTGACGGTTCCGCTCGCCGCCGCGCTGGTGAGCCTGGGCGACTCGCCATACTGGCTCGACTCGCCCGAGTTCGTCGGGGCAGCCTTCATGCTGGAGCCGGCCCACCCGCCCGGCCACCCCCTCTACGTGCTCCTCGGCCATGCGGCATGCCTCCTGCCCATGGGCACGGTGGCAATGAGGCTCGGCCTGCTGGGTGCCGTCTGCCTGGCAGGGGCGCTCGCGGCGGCCTACTGGACGGCGACGGACCTGATGAGGCTGGGCTTCGGCGTGAGGCATCCGGCGTCCCTCGTCCCGGTCGTCGTGGCCTGCTGGGTGGCTGGCCTTTCTCCAGGGTGGATCCACCAGGGCACCTACGCGGAGGTCTACGCCCTCCAGGCGCTCCTCGTATCCATGGTGGCCATGTGCTCGGTGCGGGCACTGCTCCCGCCCGTCTCGCAAGGCAAGGGCGAGAGGCCGGAGCGCGAGAGATGGGTCCTCGGCGCAGCCCTGTTCCTAGGGCTGTCCCTCACCAACCACCACTTGACCGGCTTCCTGGTCGTGCCCGGCATGGTGGCCGGGATCACCATGTCGGCGCTCGGGGCCCGCGTGACCAGGCCCTTCAGGCTGGCGGCGATCGCTGCCGCCCTGGTATCGGCCTCGCTCCTCGTCTACGCCCTCCTCCCCGTGAGGGGCGCAGTGTCCCCATCGACCGTGCTGGGGCGGGTCGAGAGCCTCTCGGACATGATCTGGATGGTCTCGGCGCAGGTCTACCAGAAGAGCCTCGGCACCGGGAACGTGGCGGGTGCCGACACCAGAGGCGTGCTGTTCCTGGTCGCGGAGCAGTCGGGCATCGCCACCGGGATCGCCGCGCTCGGCGGGTCGTGGTTCGCGATCCGCGAGCCGCGCACGAGGGCCGCCGGCACGTTCGTGACGGTCGCCGCCGCATCGGCCCTCCTCGTCAGGGCGCTCCTGAGCTTCGACCGCACCAACCCCGACGTCATGGGCTACCTGCTGCCGGTGCTGCTCCTCCAGGTGGTGGCTATCTCTGCCGCTGCCTCGGCCACTTGGGCGATCCCGGGCAGGCGCCCCCTGCTCCCGGTGGCGGTCGCCCTCGCGCTGGCCGCGGCTCCGGGCTGGCACCTCGCATCGAGCATTCCCGGCACGATAGGGCGCGTGCGCTCGGGCGACGGGGTGGACCGGGCGCAGGCGGAGGTGAGGGAGTTCTCGGTCGCCAGGGTCCCGCCCGGGTCCGTGGCCGTGACCACCATGTACTCGACCAGCTTCATGGTCTGGTACGGGCGCGTGGTCGAGGGCGAGCGTCCCGACGTGCTCCACGTGCCCCTCCCCTTCGTGGGGTACAGGGGCGAGGCGGCCGTGCTGGTCGAGACCTGGAAGGACCTGGCTCCCCTGGTCCGCGG
>CAZGVR010000095.1:0-10359 GCA_964528945.1 uncultured Myxococcales bacterium | reverse complement strand
CTGCTCATGGCGCTTTCCAACAAGCTCGGGGGGCTCGTGCTCGCGACCGGCAACAAGTCCGAGGTGGCGCTCGGCTACTGCACCCTCTACGGGGACATGGTGGGCGCAATCGCCCCGATCGGCGACCTCCTGAAGACCGACGTGTATGCCCTGTCGCGGTACATGAACGGGAGCGGCGAGATAATCCCGGCCGCGACAATCGCGAAGCCGCCCAGCGCCGAGCTGAGGCCCGACCAGAAGGACGAGGACTCGCTGCCTCCCTACGACCAGCTCGACCGCGTGCTCAGGCGCTACGTGGAGGAGGACGCGCCCGTGGAGGCGATCGCCGGCGTCCCGGAGGAGACGGTCGTGCGGGTGGTCCGGATGCTGCGCCGCGCGGAGTTCAAGCGATCGCAGGCTCCGGTCGTTCTCAGGCTTTCACGGCGAGCGTTCGGGCCCGGGCGCCGCTATCCCCTGGCCCAGGGGTTCTCCGGGTAGCATGGGAAAGCGCAAGCGAGAGGAGCCACCGCCGCCCGGCCGCTACCGGCCGTTTCGCGAGCTCGAGGTGCCAGCGGCCGGGAAGGCAGGCCCACCCGAGCCTCCCCGGGATCGCAAGGCCGCCGAGGACAAGCGGGCGGAGCCGGGCGACGAGGATCTCTTCCGCCAGGCCGTCGGGGACGTCCGCCGGATGCCTGGGAGCGCCCGGCCAGGCCCCGAGCGCGAGCCGAGGCCGGCCCCGATCCCGGACGAGGAGCAGGAGTGGACCAGCTACGCGCGCGATCTCGAGAGGGGTGCCGCGGCCTTCGACGTGAGGTGGTCGCACGAGTACATCGAGGGCAAGAGGACCGGGGTCGATCGGGACACCATGGCGGGTCTCCGCCGCGGCCGCATCGCCTGGCAGGAGTACATCGACCTGCACGGGCTCACGCGCGGTGAGGCGCGCGAGGCCGTGGAGAGGTTCATCGTGAACACGAGGTCGAGGGGCGTGAGGTGCGTCCTCATCGTCCACGGCCGGGGCAAGGGATCCGAGGGCGGCATCCCGGTGCTCAAGGAGAAGCTGAAGGCCTGGCTCTCGCGCGAAGGCGGCATCGGGTCGCACATGCTGGCCTTCACGTCCGCGAGGCCCTGCGACGGCGGGGTCGGGGCAGTCTACGTGCTTCTCAGGAAGCCGGATGGAACCTCGAAGGGCCGTGCTCGCACATGACGGGTGCGGAGATCCCCGAACCGCGATCCGAGCGTCGGGAACCGCAGATCGTGGATGTTGAAAAGAAGCGGAAAACGGTTATACTCTGCCATACTCGACCCGCTGGCTCCGGATGGATCCAGCCCGCGAGAGCAACCCGGAGGTCACTGATGAGTCACAAGCCGGTCATACAGTCAGTAGGGCTTCTCCTGGTCGCGGCCGTGCTCGCGTTCGGATGCGGCGGCGGCGGCAGTGTTGGCCCGACCGACACGCACACGGATCCCACCGTGGACACGACGGACACTGCCTGGGATCCGGGCTACGATCCGGGCTACGACCCCGGCTACGATCCGGGCTACGACCCCGGCTACGACCCGGGCTACGACCCCGGCTACGACCCGGGCTATGATCCGGGCTACGACCCGGGCACGAGCGGCGTGGTCGGCGATCGCTGCACCACTGCCTCGCAGTGCGCCTCGGTCCCGGGCGCGTGCAGGCTCTGCCTGACCGCTTTCATGAGCTACCTGGCCTTCCCGGGCGGGTACTGCTCCTCGGTCTGCACGAGCGCGGCCGATTGCGGCGCGGGCTCGCAGTGCGTGGACCTCTTCGGGTTCGACACCTACTGCCTGAAGAGCTGCACGAGCGCCGCCCAGTGCAGGACCTCCGAGGGATACGCGTGCACCACGCTCTCCGGCGCCTCCGGAACGTTCTGCCTGCCGCCCACGCCCGATCCCGAGACCTCCACCGACTGAGCAGGGTCTCCACTCGACCCAAGACCCGCATCCCTCGAGCCTCGAACGGCCGTGGGAGATCCGTCCTCGGTCTAGTGCTTGCCCGATGTCTCGACGAAGACGCGCAGCTCCTTGAACCCCGGACGGTCCATGAGGGAGGCCACTCCGGCTCCGGAGTGATCGCCTTGCGGGAGATCGCGCGTCGCGTAGGTGAGGACGCGGCACGACTCGGTGGACGGGTTCCTCGCGATGGCCTTCCTGAGCTCGTCGATGTCCACCTGCCTCGCGTCCCGGTTCGCGATGATGGCTTCGGGAGGGACGGCTCCGGCCTTGAGGAGCACGTCCATGGCCGTCTGGAACCCGGCGACCTCGAACTGCTGCGAGAGCATGCGCTCGAGCAAGGCACAGGCCTCGGGATCGGCCTCGAGCACGTAGATCCGCGGCTTGCGCGGCCTGAGCTCCGGCGGGACGGGATAGCTGTAGCGCTTCAGGAACTCCATGACGTCGGCACGCCTGAACCTCAGGTGCCTGCCCGGCGTCCTGAAGAACTGCACCTGGCCCCGCTCGACCCAGTTGTGGATGGTCTTCAGGTCCACCTTGCAGAAGGCCGCAACCTCCGGAGCCGTGTAGAGGTCGTCATCAGTTCCAGGGTATGAACCCAGGCCCCTTGTCTTGCGCCTCTTCATTGAGTTTCCTTTAATTCGTTAATATACAAGATTGGGCGATAATGTCAATGGTTTTCTTTCAATTACGGGAGGTTGGACAACTTGCGCGATTCACGATTATAGTACAGTTACACCGATAGAAGATCCGAGAGCGCGTCGCCGATCAGCTTCTCCGTATCAGGCCGCTTGCGGCCCGAGAGTACCCGCTTCATGGAGAGCAGCGCTGCGGGGTCCTCGGCCAACCCTGTGATGACCTGGGCCAGAGCTCGAGGGTCCACCCTCATGAGCCCATTGCCCTCGGGATCCGGACCTTCCACGACCACCCGCGCCGCGCCCGAGGACTCGAAGTCGCGGGCGTTCGCGAGCTGGTGCTCGTGAGGCAACCCCATCTTGGGGATCAGGACCGACGGGATCGCTGCCTTCTCGATCTCGGACAGGGTGCCAGCGCCCGACCTGGCGACCACCAGATCCGCGGCAGCGTACGCCCCGGCCATGTCCTCGATGTAGGGCAGGGGATGGTAGGCGCGGAGCAGGCCCACGGGCATGCCGAGCCTGGAGATCGCCTCGGCAGTGTCCCGCTGAGGGTCGTAGTCGCTGCCCGAGTACCTGCCCGTTCCGTGAATCACGTGCAGCGAGCCGCTCGCGAGCAGAGCCGGCAGGGCACCGGCGATCGCCCTGTTCAGGCTGCGGGATCCGAGCGAGCCGCCGAACGAGAGCACGACGAACGCGTCGTGCGGCAGGCCGAGGGCCTCGCGCGCCGACGCGCGGTCGCGCGAGCCTATCCCGGTCCGGACCGGATATCCCGTGTGCACGACCTTGCGCCGCGCGAAGAACCGTATGGACGATCCGAAGGTCGCACATACCCGGTCTGCGAGCCTGCCGGCCACCCTGTTCATGCGGCCGGGCAGCGCGTTCTGCTCGTGCACGAGCAGCCTGGGCCTGCCGCGCGCCGCGCGCAGCCAGGCGGCCGCGAACACGGTGGGTGCGGACGAGAACCCCCCTGTCGCGACGACGAGGTCGGGATCGAAGTCCCGGAGTATGACGCGGGCCGCCCTCGTGCCACGGGCCAGCGAGGAGGCAAAGCCGGGCAGACCTGCGATCCCGCCCGTCAGGCCGCGGCCGTCCACGAACTCGATCCTCACGGAGGCGCGCGGCACGATCTGCTCCTCGGCCCTGCCCCTGACGCCGACGAACAGGACATCGATCTCCCCGAGCCTACGGCGCGCGATCTCGGCGATCGCCAGCGCGGGGTAGACGTGCCCGCCGGTGCCGCCGCCGGCCAGGACGATGCGGAATGGACGCCCGGGCATTGGCCGAGGATAACCCCGACGCAGGCCCGGATCAAAAAGAGTAACACCCCATCGGGCGGGCGGCGTCCCGGCTACCTCGAGGAGCAGTGGCTGCAGGAGCTGGACCCCGCGCTGACGCAGGAGCCGCACGACGAGGAGGAGGCCATCTTCTTGCCGCCCGAGCCGGACCAGGAGAAGGTGCTCATGAGCTTCTTCGTGCGCTTCGAGCCGCAGGCCGGGCACGGCGGCGCCTTTTTCGACGAGGACATCACCAGTTCCTCGAACTGCCCCCCGCATTTCCCGCATCGGAACTCGAAGATGGGCATGAGGAGCCCTATATGCTCTGGAGAGGCAAACGTCAACTGCGGGAAGGCAAGTGACGGCGCCTACCTTGACACCCGGGGTGGGCGTTCATATTTTCGGAAGGCCGGGAGCAGTGAATCATGACCAAGACCAACAAGGAATCGGAGACGGCGGGAGAGCTGCTCCCCATCCTCCCACTCCGCAACTCCGTCCTGTTTCCCCACGCGATCGTCCCGATCGACGTCGGGCGGGCCAAGAGCGTGCGGCTCATAGACGACCTCGGCAAGGGAGAGGCCCAGGTCCTGGGCGTCCTGTCGCAGAAGGACCCCGAGACCAACGAGCCGGCGTGGAACGAGATGTACCAGGTCGGGACCGTCGCCAGGATCCTGAAGGTCATCAAGCTCGAGCGCGGAGGGTACAGGGTCGTCATCCACGGCCTCTCCCGGTTCGTCATGGAGAAGACCGTCTCGACCGAGCCGTACCACCAGGCGATGATCAGGAGGATCCAGGAGCCGGCAGTCAAGGACCTCGAGGTCGACGCGCTCCTCGGATCGATCTTCGACACGCTGGAGCAGGTCGTCTCGCTCCTGCCCAACTTCCCCCGCGACATCGTGGAGCGGCTGCACTCCAGCAAGGACCCCGCCCTGATATGCGACCTCGTGGCGGCCAACATCCCGATCTCGGTCGAGGAGAGGCAGAACATCCTCGAGACGATCGAGCTCAAACCCAGACTCAGGCTGACCCTCCAGTTCCTCATGCGGCAGCTCGAGGTGCTCAAGGTCAAGAAGGAGATCTCCTCCATGGTCCAGGAGGAGATGGGCAAGAGCCAGCGAGAGTACTTCCTCAGGCAGCAGCTCAAGGCGATCCGCGAGGAACTGGGCGAGAACGAGGAGGACGAGGACGATCTCGAGGACCTGCGCAAGAAGATCAAGGACGCGGGGCTGCCGGACGAGGTCGATCGCGTCGCCAGGAAGCAGCTGGCGAGGCTCAAGCAGATGCAGCCCTCGTCCGCCGAGTACACGGTGGTTCGCATATACCTGGACTGGCTGCTGGAGCTGCCCTGGAGGCGCGCGACCGACGACCACCTGGACGTGGGCGTGGCCAGGAGCATCCTCGAGGAGGACCACTACGACCTCAAGAAGGTCCAGAAGCGCATACTCGAGTACCTCGCGGTCCGGAAGCTGAAGAGCGACAAGAAGGGCCCGATCCTCTGCTTCGTGGGGCCGCCCGGCGTGGGCAAGACCAGCTTGGGGCACTCGATCGCGAGGGCCATGGGCCGGAAGTTCGTGCGCATCAGCCTGGGCGGGGTGCGCGACGAGGCCGAGATCCGGGGGCACCGGCGGACGTACGTGGGAGCGCTGCCGGGCCGCATCATCCAGGGGATGAAGAAGGCAGGCAGCGTGAACCCTGTGTTCATGCTCGACGAGGTGGACAAGCTGGGCACGGACTTCAGGGGCGATCCGAGCTCGGCGCTGCTCGAGGTCCTGGATCCCGAGCAGAACGACACCTTCGCGGACCACTACATCGAGGTCCCGTACGACCTGTCCCGCGTCCTCTTCATCGGCACGGCCAACGTCACGGACACGATCCCGCCGCCGCTCCTCGACCGCATGGAGGTCATCGAGATCCCGGGCTACACGCGGGAGGAGAAGAAGAAGATAGCCAGGCAGTTCCTCATCCCCAAGCAGCAGGCCGAGCACGGCCTCCACGACTACCAGCTCGACTGGCTGGAGGATGCGCTCGACCTGGTGGTGGACTCCTACACCCGCGAGGCCGGCGTCAGGAACCTGGAGCGCGAGATCGCCTCGCTCTGCAGGTGGATCGCGGTGCTCGTGGCCGAGGACCGCGAGATCCCCAACGTCATCGACAGGCCGCGGATGGAGGAGGTCCTGGGCCCGATCAGGCACTTCTCCGGGGTCGCCGAGATGAAGGGCGAGCCAGGCGTGGCCACGGGCCTCGCGTGGACGCCCACGGGAGGCGACATCATCTTCATCGAGGCGACCCGCATGCCCGGCAAGGCGAAGCTCTCGCTGACCGGGCAGCTCGGCTCGGTCATGAAGGAGAGCGCCCAGGCCGCGCTGTCCTACGTCCACACGAACGCCGCCGAGCTGGGCATCCCCGAGGAGGCGTTCGAGAAGAGCGAGTTCCACATCCACGTGCCGGCGGGCGCCATCCCCAAGGACGGCCCGTCCGCCGGGGTCACGATGTTCACGGCCATCGCCTCGCTTCTCACGTCGCGCCCGATCCGGCCGGACGTGGCCATGACCGGCGAGATCACGCTGCGCGGGGCCGTGCTGCAGGTCGGCGGGATAAAGGAGAAGGTGCTCGCAGCGCACCGCGCGGGCATCAAGCGGATCATCATGCCGACCCGCAACGAGAAGGACCTCCAGGAGATCCCCGAGGACATCAGGGGGGAGCTGGAGTTCCGCTTCGTGCAGCGCATGGACGAGGTCCTGCAGCACGTGCTGCTCGACCCGCCCAAGGAGCGGTCCGGCCTCGCCCCGGTGAAGGAAGTCGCGGAGTCCCACCCGGCCGCGCCCTGAACTGCCCGCTCCTACCGGCCACACTCCTGCGCCGCGCGCGCACAATCTGGGTCGCGGTCACCACTGCTGCCGATCCCTGGCCTCACTCCCTGAGCGGTGAGGAACCTTTCGCACGTTCTCGAGGGGCAGTTGTCGGTCATCTGCATGGGTGAGGGATCGTGGAGGCGGGGTGGAACGGCTCGAGTCCGATGCGCCCCGGCTGCCAGGCCGGGGTTGCGGATTTGATTCGGCAATAGTGATCCATATTCCAGGTTTTCCTGCGCCGCTGCTGGCAATCATCCGGCTGGACATGAAATGGCTCGACTCGTCCGGCGTGCCTGTACGGCGACGGGCAGGGGTAGTATGCAGGGATCGTGCGCGAGGCCGCGGGAAAGAACACGACCGCCGGGATCGCGCGCGTCCCCGCGTTCTGGGTGGGCAGCGCGCTCCCGGTGATGGGCGCGGCCGCGTGCGCGGCAGTGCCGCTCGCTGGCCGGCCCGGGTACGAGTCAGCGCTCTTGGTCGCGCCGCTCGCGGGGCTGGGCGCGGGCATGGTGGCCGCGTCCGTGGTCGGGCGCGCGAGGGCGGCGGGCGAGGCCCTGCGCTTCCCTGCCCTGCTGTGGCGGGTGATCGCTAGCGCGTCATGGGGCCCTGCCGCGGCCTTCGTGGTGCTCGTGGTCTCAGGTGCGGTCAGAGGATTCTGCGATCCCGTGGAGGGCATGGGCCTGCTGGCAGCCGGCCCGCTCGGGAGCGCGCTCGCATCGGCAGGGACCGGGCTCACGATCGCGCTGGCGGTTCCGGGGCGGCGCCTGCCCATTGCTGCATGGATCATCTTCGTCGTGGGCAGCCTCGCCTGGGACGCGTGGCTGCTCTGCACCACGCCGCAGGTCTTCGTGTTCGACCACTTCCTCGGCTGGTTCGGCGGCCCCCTGTGGGACGAGGCCATTGGCCTCACGTGGCGGCACGCGTGGTTCAGATCGTTCACCGTCCTCCGCCTGGCCGCGCTCATCGTGCTCGCTTGGGCGCTCTACGATCCCGTGCAGATGCGCATCCTCGGCACGCGAGCGCGGCCTCGTGAGCGAACGTGGATCGCGGCAGCGTTCTTCGCGGTCGCGCTGGCGGGGACGTTCCTCGCAGAGCCGTCAGCGGGACTGAGGACGCCGGCGGCCTCGGTCAGGCGGGCGCTGGGCTGCGAGACAAGGACCGCGCACGTGACCCTGGTGCACCCGTCGTCGCTCACCGCGGCCGAGAGGAGGCTGCTAGCGGCCGAGGCCGAGCTCGACTGGGAGGAGCTGGAGGAGTTCTTCGGCGCTGCGCCCGGGCATCGGAACACGATCTACATGTTCAGGTCCGCTGGCGAGATGCGGGCGCTCACGGGCACGGGCCCGACCAGCGTGGCAACGCCGTGGCTCGGCGCGTCAGCGATGGTGTACTCGCGGCCGCCCCACCCTGTCATGAAGCACGAGATGGCGCACCTGTTCTCGGCGACGTGGGGCCGCGGCCCGTTCAGGACCCCGGGCAGGCTCTGGGGCCTGCTCGCGGACCCGCTCGTGCTCGAGGGCGTGGCCGTGGCGGCGGACTGGGACGGCGATCCCGTGGATCCGGACGTGCAGGCCGCGGCCGTGGTCAGGACCGGCATCGTGAAGGACCCGGCGTCCGCGCGCGGGCTCGGCTTCTTCGGGAACGAGGGAGGCGCGAGCTACCTGCTCGCGGGCAGCTTTGCGCGGCACCTGTGGCGCGCTCACGGCAACGACGGGCTCCGGGCGTGGTACGGCGGCGCACGGTTCGAGGACGCGTTCGGCGAGAGCGAGGCCTCGGCCATGGAGGCGTGGGGCAAGCACCTCGGGGAGGTGGAGGTGCCGGGGCGGTGGCTGGACGCTGCCCGGCGCGGGCACGCGGGCGGTTCCATCTTCGAGCGCCCCTGCCCGCACCAGGTCGCTCTCACGCTCGAGAGCGCGGGCGAGGCGTCGGCGCGGGGGGACGCGGATCTCGCGGCCAGGCTCGTGGAGAAGGCGTGCTCGATCGCACCCGAGGACGTGCCGATCGCGATCGCGCGCGCGCGGTACCTGAACGCGATCGGGAGAACGCCGGACGCAGGACTGGCCCTCGAGAAGGCCGGACCGGCCGAGGGCCCGTTCGCGATCTCGATCCTGGAGACGCGCGGCGACATCGCCTGGGCGGGCGGCGATGCCGCTGCGGCGCGCGAGGCCTGGGCGGCCGCGCTCGACCTGGCCGCTCTCGACGAGGAGACGAGGACCCTCGCGATCAAGATCTGGTGCATCGACAATCCGGGGCCGGGAGCGCGGATCCTCGCACTCCTGATCGGCAGGGCCGGGAAGGCGCCTGGCGAGGCTGTCGCGCTGCTCGAGGGGATCTCGAGCGAGCATCCGGGAGAGCCCGTGGTCCAGTATCTCCTCGGCCGCGCGCAGGCCAGGGCCGGGAAGTGGAGCGAGGCCGCGAGGAGCCTGGAGGCGGCCACGGGCGCGGGCGCGGGCGCCCTGCCCCACCTGGTCGTCGCGGGCGAGGCGCTCAGGATGCTCGCAGAAGCTCGGCTTCTCTCGGGCGACGTGGAGGGCGCAATCGAGGCCCTCGACAGGCTGGATGCCATGCCACCGCCCTCTCCAGCGCTCCGGTTCCTAGCGAAGAGGTGGCGGGCGCTGGCCGATGCTGTGGAGCACACGGGCAACGGAAAGGAGAGCAGGCCCTGAACAAGGAGCATCTTGACTGGACAACCGAACCCTGTGATCCTGATCTCGTGACGACAGTCGTCCTGTGGAATTCTGCCTCAAGGAGGATCTCAGATGAAGCAGACGACCTTCCTGTCCGAGGAACAGCTCATCCGGAAAGCGGTACATGTGCTCATGGACCGGCTCGGCCCGGTCGAGACCATGCGCTTCCTGCGCCTGAAAGCCGGCCGGCGGCTGGATTCCGTGACGAGGCATCGCCGCTGGCAGCAGGGCCTCGACCGCGACAGCTTCCTGCGCGAGATCTTCCCGGGAGCCCGATGACCCCGTTGTTCAACAATGCTCATCGTCGGAATGCCGAGTCGTACGCATGAGAAGCGCAACAGGTAATAGCGGATTCTGCCTTCTTCTGCTGCTCGGCTTGCAACTCCTCCCGGCCGAATCCATTGCCGACGACAAGGCAAAGGCCAAGGACCACTTCTTGACCGCCAAGGCCCTCGTCGAGGAAGGGGCACTGGACAAAGCCATCCTGGAGTTCGAGAGATCCTACGAGTTGAATCCAGTTCCCATAGTCCTTTACAATCTGGCCCTCTGCTACGATGAGCTCTACAAATTCGCCGATGCGATGGAGTACTACTCTCGTTACCTTTCCGAGGCGCCAGATCTCCAATCCGACAAGCTCGCCGATGTCCAGGAGAGGATCGACAAGATAAAGGGATTCGTGGGAACGCTGGAGTTGACCGTGTCCGAGGCCGGCGCCGAGGTCCTGGTTGACGGGGGCTTGTTGGGGGTCACGCCGCTGGGAACCGTTTTCATGGAAACCGGGTCCCATGTTCTGGTCCTCAGGAAGCTGGGACTGCCCGACTGGAGCACCGATTTCACGATCATGGCCGGCAAGCTCACGAAGATCGACGTACCGTCCCAAGTGAATCCGAAGCCAACAGCGGTCGTCGTTCCGACCGGAAGCGGCGTCAACTCCGGAAGCACATCCTCCCCCACGCAA
>CAZGVR010000094.1:9143-10401 GCA_964528945.1 uncultured Myxococcales bacterium | reverse complement strand
GGGATGAGCGTCACGCTCTCCCACATGGTCCGCAGGCCCATGACGATCCAGTATCCCGACCGCCTGGTGAGGCCGATCGAGGAGCAGCTCCCGGAGCGCTACCGCGGGATACTCGAGGCCGAGGTCTCCCTGTGCACGGGTTGCCAGGCGTGCGCCCGCGACTGCCCGATCGGGTGCATCGATGCCGAGGTCAAGGCCGACCCAGCCACCAAGCAGCGCCTCATCCACGGGTTCTCGATCGACATCGGCAAGTGCATGTACTGCGGCCTCTGCGCCGAGGCGTGCCCGTCCGGCGCGATCCGGCACACGCCGCTCTTCATCGCCTCGAACGTCGACATCCTGAACCTGGTCGTGGACTTCATCGACGAGCCGAGGCCCGTGTTCAAGGCCAAGAAGAGCGATCCGGCCCCGGAGCCCGCGCCTCGCGGATCGATCCTGAAGGAGAGGCTGTCGCGCATCCGCTGGGACCGTCGCCGAGACCTGGCCGGCGACCCCAGGCCCACTCCCGTGACGATGAAGCTGGCCATCGAGGACCGTGACAGGCCCGAGGGGGAGGTCGCGGCGCTCGCCGAGCCCATGCTCCCGACCGCCGAGGCCAGGCCGGCCGAAAGGCCCAGGATCGCCCGGGTGCGCGCACCCGAGCCGCCCCCCGTGGAGCAGGCGCCGCATGCCGCGGAGGAGAAGAAGCAAGATGCCTGATACCCTCGCCAGCGGATCGGCGAACCTCTCCGGGCTGGGCGCGGCGGCCTTCTGGCTGGTCGCGATCGTCACCGTGGCCTCGTCCCTGGTGGTGGCCTTCTCCCGCAACATCATCTACTCGGCGTTTGCGCTGCTCGGTGCCTTCCTCGGCGTGGCCGGCGTGTACGTCCTCCTGGCGTCCGACTTCGTGGCGGTCGTGCAGCTCATGATCTACGTCGGCGGCATCCTGGTGCTCATGCTCTTCGCGGTCATGCTCACCTCGAGGATCTCCGAGGCACGCTTCTCGTCGAGATCCATGGGCGTGCCGGCGGCCGCCCTGCTGTCGCTGGGCCTGGTCGCGCTGCTCGCGTACCTCGCGGTGGAGACCCCGTGGAGGATCGCCGGGCCCGTGCCGGCCGACCCCACCACCTCCGTCATCGGCGAGTCCCTGCTGACGACGTACCTGCTGCCGTTCGAGGTGGCGTCCGTCGTCCTCCTGGCGGCGCGCGTAGGGGCCGTGGTGATCGCGAGGGGCGTGCGGCGCGAGCGTGCCCCGGTGCCGCCGGGCGCCTGCCCCGGC
>CAZGVR010000094.1:1503-9133 GCA_964528945.1 uncultured Myxococcales bacterium | reverse complement strand
CTCGATAGGTCTGCACCACTACCTCGTGCTCTCGGCCGTCCTGTTCGCCCTGGGGGTCTACTGCGTGGCGGCCCGCAGGAACGCGGTGGCCATCCTGATGGGAGTCGAGCTGATCCTGAACGCGGCCAACGTGAACTTCGTGGCCTTCACGCGGTTCGTCACGCACTCGATCGACGGGACGATCTTCGCCGTCTTCGGGATCGTACTGGCCGCGGCCGAGGCCGCCGTGGCCCTGGCGATCGTGCTGCAGCTGTTCCGCCACTTGAGCTCCATCGACACCACCGACGCGCGGAAGATGAAGGGGTAGGAAGGAGGAGGCATGCACGATGTACTGACACGCGGCGCCCACGACGTCGACTTCCTCAGGCTGATCCCGCTCTTCCCGGCGATCGGCGCCTTGCTGAACGCGATCCTGGGCTCGCGCTTGCAGCGCAGGTGGGGAGAGGCCCCCATCCACGCGATAGCCGTGGGCGCGATGGTCCTGTCGACCGCTACCGCGATCTACGCGGTAGCCAGGCTGCTGGGGCTCGAGCCGAGCGATCGGCTGCTCCTGGATTCCGGCTGGCGGTGGATCTTCGTCCAGGGGATGGACGTGAACTTCGCCCTCTCCCTGGATCCGCTCTCGTCCGTCATGGTGCTCGTGGTCACCATCATCTCGACGCTGATCCATGTCTACTCGATAGGGTACATGCACGGAGACGGGTCCTACTGGCGCTACTTCTGCTACCTGAACTTCTTCGTCTTCATGATGCTGACCCTGATCCTGGGCGACAACTTCCTCGTGATGTTCGTCGGCTGGGAAGGTGTGGGCCTGGCCTCGTACCTGCTCATCGGGTTCTGGTACCAGGACCTGGACAAGGCCAGGGCCGGCATGAAGGCCTTCATAACCAACCGCTTCGGCGACGCGGGCTTCCTCATGGGCCTCTTCGCGCTGCTCTGGGCAATGGGAGGCACCTGGGACTCGACGGGCCGGTACGTGACGGACCTGGGACCCTTCACGGGGCTCTCGGCGACCTTCCGGGACGTGGCGGCGCTGGCCCCGCAGCTGGCCGCAAAGACGATCTTCGGGTTCCCCCTGCTCGGGTGGGTGTGCATCTTCTTCTTCTGGGGGGCGACCGCGAAGTCGGCGCAGATCCCTCTCTACGTGTGGCTGCCGGACGCGATGGCAGGTCCCACGCCGGTCAGCGCGCTGATCCACGCGGCCACGATGGTCACCGCCGGCGTCTACATGGTCGCGCGCCTGAACTTCCTCTTCGCCCACTCCCCCGAGGCCATGACGGTCGTGACGCTCACTGGTGTCGGGACCGCCCTGTTCGCGGCCACGATGGGGTTCTTCCAGCACGACATCAAGAAGGTGCTCGCCTACTCGACCGTCAGCCAGCTGGGGTTCATGTTCATCGGCGTGGGCGTCGGCGCGTACTGGGCCGGCATCTTCCACTTGACGACCCACGCCTGCTTCAAGGCCTGCCTGTTCCTCGGGTCCGGATCCGTGATCCTGGGAATGCACCACGAGCAGGACATGCGGAAGATGGGCGGGCTGGCCGGCCCCATGCCCATCACCAGGTGGACCTACCTGATAGCCTGCATCGCCATAGCCGGCTTCCCGATCGCGTCGGGATTCTTCTCGAAGGACGAGATCCTGCTCAAGGCGTTCACTTCCGGAAACCTGCTCGTGCCCGGTCCGGTCGTGTGGACGCTGGGGTTCGTGGCCGCGCTCGGCACGGCCTTCTACATGTTCCGCTCCTACTACATGACCTTCAGCGGCACGAACCGGAGGCACGAGCACGTGCCCGAGCTGTACCCGAAGCACGACCCGCACGGGCACGATCCGCATGCGGCGGCCGGACACGCCTCTCACGACGATCACGGCCACCACGGCGGCGCGATCCACGAGTCCCCCAGGACGATGACATGGGTGCTGGCCGCCCTCGCCTTCCTGGCGGTCGTGACCGGCCCCCTGCTCGGCTTCCCGCACCACGCCTGGCTCGAGCACTTCCTGCACCCGGTGATGGCGGGGGCCCACCACCTTCTGAAGGAGACCCACCACGGGCCCGGCCTCGAGCTCACGCTCATGGCGCTGTCGACCGGAGCCGCCTTCGCCGGGTGGCTGATCGCGCGCGCCCTGTACAAGGATGCGGCATCCCCCCTCCCCGCGAGGTGGCTCGCGAACCCGTCGCTGGGGGCGATCCACAAGGTGGTCTACCGCAAGTACTACGTGGACGAGATCTACGCCGCAACGGTCCTCGCCCTCGCGATGGAGGTGACCAGGGTCTCGGACTGGTTCGACCGGAACGTGATCGACAGGCTCGTCGACTTCTCCAGCCTGGCGACCCGTGCCTTCAGCTTCCTGCAGGGAGGCATCGATCTCCACCTCGTGGACGGATCGGTGAACCTCGTCGCGGACGGAGTGATCGCCGGCGGACGCGGCCTCAGGAAGGTCCAGACCGGCCGGATCCAGGACTACGTGTACGTGCTTGTCGCCGGGGCCATCGCCCTGGCTATCGTCTTCTCGATCTGGTGAGGGAAGTGTGATGGAAAAAAGCTCCTGGCTGCTCACCCTGATGATATTCCTCCCGGCGATGGGGCTCGTCCTCATCACCATCCTCGCGGCCTCCAGGCGGGCGCTCTCGATCGCCGACGCCGCGATGGACAACGTGGCGAGGGTGATCGCGATCACGGCCTCCGGCGCCGTGCTCGCGCTGGCCTTCGTTCTGTGGGCGGGCTTCGACCCGTCCGGCGGCATCCAGTACGTCCACCACACCGCCTGGATACCCGCGGTCGGCATCGAGTACTTCGTGGGCGTCGACGGGCTCTCGGTGTCGATGATTATGCTGACGGCCCACATCAGCTTCATCGCCTGCCTCGCGTCCATGCCGTGGTGGAGCCACGTCGATCACCACCACTTCTCCACGAGGCGGGTCCCTGCGTTCATGGCCCTCTTCCTGCTGCTGGAGACGGGCATGATTGGAGTCTTCTGCGCCCTGGACTTCTTCCTCTTCTACGTGTTCTGGGAGCTCATGCTGCTCCCCATGTACTTCCTCATCGGCATCTGGGGCGGGCCGCGCAAGGAGTACGCCTCGATCAAGTTCTTCCTGTACACGCTCGCCGGCTCGGTGCTCATGCTGATCGCGCTCATCGCCCTGTACTACCACTCCGGCAGCGCGACGCTCGTCGACGGGACCCGCGTCGCCCACTCGTTCAACCTGCTGGAGATGGCGAGGAGCGACTACTCCTCCGTGGCGGCATTCATGGTCTTGGGCCACAGGATCGCGTTCGACCACCTGATGTGGGTCTTCCTGTTCATAGGCTTCGCCATCAAGATCCCGATGTTCCCTTTCCACACGTGGCTTCCCGACGCCCACGTGGAGGCGCCGACGCCGATATCGGTGATCCTGGCGGGCGTCCTCTTGAAGATGGGCCCCTACGGCATCCTCAGGGTCAACTACGCGCTCCTCCCCGAGGCCACGCAGTGGGCCGCGTACGCCATGGCCGTCTTCGGAACGATAAACATCGTCTACGCGGCGTTCGTCTGCATGGCGCAGAAGGACCTGAAGAAGCTGATCGCCTACTCCTCGGTGAGCCACATGGGGTTCGTGCTCCTGGGCATGTCAGCCTTCACGCCGCAGGGCATCAGCGGCGCGGTCCTCCAGATGTGGAACCACGGCATCATCAGCCCGATGCTGTTCCTCGTTGCCGGAGTGATCTACGACCGGGCGCACCACCGCGAGATCGCCAAGTTCGGCGGCCTCGCCAACCGGATGCCCGAGTACACCGGCGTGACCGGCATCGCCTTCATGGCGAGCCTGGGGCTGCCCGGCCTGGCCGGCTTCATCTCGGAGGCGCTCTGCTTCCTGGGAGCGTACCCGGTGTACCGCGTCCTGGTGATGGTCTCGGTCCTCGCGGTCATCATAACGGCCGGTTACTACCTCTGGGCCATGCAGCGCATGTTCCTCGGCAAGCTCAACGAGAAGTACGCCGAGATCCCCGACATGTGGTGGCGGGAGCGGCTCACGCTGTACCCGCTGCTGTTCATCTGCGTCGTGATGGGCTTCTACCCGGCGCCGATCCTGGATCTGATAAACCCGGGGCTGTTCCAGCTGATACAGCGGTTCATGTGAGGTCCACGCCGTGACGCCTTCCACCACGGATAGCCTTCTCCACTTCCTGCCGGAGGCGATCCTCACCCTCGGTGCCCTCGCCGCCTACCTCGTGAACTTCCACGCGGGCAAGCGGGGGGTGAAGGGGAAGCCGGCCACCTGGGTCGCCATCCTCGCGCTCGCAGGCTCCGGGATCGCGGCGATCGTCGACTGGAACGCCGCGCCGATCGTCCTCTTCGAGGGCATGATCAGGCTGGACGCCTACGCTGGCATTTTCAAGGTGATGTTCGCGGTCGCGGGGATCCTCGGCGTGCTCATGGCCCTCGGCTCCCGCGAGATACCGGGCGCCGGCTGGGGCGAGTTCCTCGGCCTCATGCTCACGCTGGTCCTCGGGATGTTCCTGCTGGCCATGGGCCAGAACCTCCTGATGATCTACCTCGCGATCGAGACGGTCTCCATCTGCTCGTTCGTCCTCGCGGGGCTCGGCACCATCCGCGAGAGGCGCATGGCCGAGGGCGCGCTCAAGTACGTGATCTTCGGCGGCACGGCCTCGGGCCTCATGCTCTTCGGCATGTCCTGGCTCTACGGCCTCACCGGCACCCTGGACCTCGTGGGCACGAGGAACGCCCTGGCCTCCCTGGGGGCGGCCGGTGCCTCGCGCTGGACCCTGCTCACGGCGCTCATGCTGACCTTCGCCGGCTTCGGCTACAAGATCGCGGCCGTGCCGTTCCACCAGTGGTCGCCCGACACCTACGAGGGCGCGCCCACGCCGTTCGTGGGCTTCCTGTCCGTGGGCCCCAAGGCGGCGGGGTTCGCGGTCCTCATCCGCTTCGTGATCGTCACGCTCTTCGATCCGGCCACGCTCCAGCCGGTGGGAGAGGCGGCCGCCCGCATCCCGATCATCCACATCCTCGCCGTCATCGCCGTCGCCACCATGACGCTCGGCAACGTCACCGCGGTCGCCCAGACCAACGTGAAGAGGATGCTCGCCTACTCGTCGATCGCCCACGCCGGGTACATGCTGCTCGGCCTCACCGCGGTCTCGGGGGAGGGCATCACCTCGGTCGTCTTCTACCTCGCCATCTACATGTTCATGAACATGGGCGCCTTCCTGGTGGTCTCCGCGGTGAACCACGCGGTCGGGTCCGAGGACATCTCGGTGTACCGCGGCCTGGGCCGGAGGGCGCCGCTCATCGCCATCCTGATGGCGGTATTCCTCTTCTCGCTCACGGGACTGCCTCCGCTCTCCGGGTTCATCGCCAAGTTCTACCTCTTCGCCGCCGTGCTGAAGATGGGCGGCCGCTTCTACTACGCCCTCGCGATCATCGGCGTCCTGAACTCCGTCGTCTCGCTCTACTACTACGCGTCAGTGGTCAAGGCCATGTTCATCGACAAGGGAGACCGCGAGGATCCCGTGCCGATCCCGGCCTTCATGAGCGGCCTCGCCCTGGTCCTGGCCGTACCGGTCGTGCTGCTCGGGATCTACTGGGCGCCGCTCCGCACGTACATCGACTGGGTCCTGGTGAACTTCCTCTAGCCTCCGAAAGCTGACGGCAGCATGATATATTGCTGGCGTGGCCCGCGAAAAGACCATCGCAGCGGTTCCGGCAGCCCTGGCCCTCCACGTCCTGACGTTCCCCGCGCCTGCCATGTCCTCCGACGCCGGGGAGGACGATCCGGCCTACTCCACGGTCGTAACCGGGGGGCGCGGCGACGAGGCGGAGTTCATGTCCCCCTACCCGATGGAGGTCGTGGACGGCGAGGACATCGAGGAGTCCGGCGCACGGACCGTGCCCGAGTCGCTGGAGGACGTGGCCTCGATCACCGTGCAGAAGACGAGCCCCGGCTCCGGCTCGCCCATCCTGCAGGGCCTGATGGGGTATCACGTCCTCGTGCTGGTCGACGGCGTGCGGCTCAACGACTCGACGTGGCGCTCCGGCCCGGTCCAGTACCTGAACCTGGTGGACTCGTGGTCCGTGTCGCGGATGGACGTCCTGCTCGGGCCGGGATCGGTGCTGCACGGGAGCGACGCCATGGGCGGCGTGATCCGGATCCTCACGGCGGCACCCGCGGTCCCTGGCGGGGCCGGGCCCTACGTCGACCCCATGGTCGGGCTCCGGTTCTTCCAGGCGACCAGCGGCGTCTCCTTCCACTACGGCCTGTCCGCGGGCGTCGGCCCGGTGGCCATGATGGTCTCGGGCAGCTTGAAGACGTTCGGCGACCAGGTCGACGGCACTGGCGTGCCGCAGCCGCACACCGGCTACGGCGAGGGAGACGGCGCCGTCAAGATCGCCTGGGCCCCGGCCGCCGGCAAGCTGGTCACGCTCTCGTGGATGCGCGTGGACCTGGTGGACGCCGGACGGGCCGACCAGCTGGCTGCCAGGGGCAGGCTCAGGTCGTACGACAACCTGCACGACCTGCTGTACCTGAAGGTCTCTTCCGACGCCGGCTCGGTATTCTCATGGGAGATCCTCCTGAGCTGGCAGCGTGGCGAGGAGCGGGTTCGCGATCTCCGGCTGGATCCCGGCTGGGAGACGTGGCACCGCGAGGACTGGAGCATGGTCACGGTCCAGTCGGTCGGCGCCAGCGCCACGTCAAGCCTGCTCCTGCTCGGCAGGAGGATCGAGCTCTCCATGGGCCTCGAGTACGGCCTGGATCTCGTGGGCTCGGGCGCATCGGGACGGGACTCGCCTTCGGAACCGCTCGCGCCGGCACAGGCTCCGCTGCCGTCCGGATCCACGTTCGGCAGCCTCGGGGCCTACGCGCTGCTCGGGTACCACCAGAACGGGGCTGGCATGCCCGGGCTCCACCTGTTCGCGGGTGCGAGGCTCTCGTGGTTCTCGGCGAGGGCGCCTGCGCACGGGGACGCTGGAAAGGTGGAGTACGACGACGTGAGCCCGGTCGGCATGGCCGGGGTCCAGTACGTCGCGGGCAGGGTGCTCTCGCTGTCGCTCCAGTACCTGGGCGGCTTCCGGGCCCCTGGCCTTTCCCAGTCCGTGCTCAGCGGCCCGACCGGGAACGTCTGGGAGGAGCCCAACCCCGACCTCGGGCCGGAGCGCTCCCACACCATCGAGCAGGCAGTGAAGCTCGACATCGGCTCGCTCTCGCTCAGGGCGTCCGGTTTCGCGACATTCGTGACCGACTACATGGCGAGGGAGCCGACGGGCGCCGAGGTCGACGGGGTCCCGGTGTTTCGGACCGTGAACTCGGGCTGGGCGCTGATATACGGATGGAGCCTTTCGATCCGCCTTGACCTGGTCGCGGGCCTGTACATGAGGACCGACGCCTCGTTCACGCACGGCGACTCCTGGGCCAAGGGGATCAGGGAGCCGGTCTCCAGGATCCCGCCGGTGACCGCGCTGGCCGCCCTCGGGTGGGAGAGCCCAGCGCTCGGGTTCTTCGCGGAGATCGTGGCGCGCGGCGCCGCCCGCCAGGACAGGCTGGCCGCCACGGACGTGGAGGACCCCAGGATCCCGGACGGGGGAACGCCACCCTGGTTCACCATGGATCTCAGGGCCGGGTGGAGCTTCGGG
>CAZGVR010000094.1:0-1493 GCA_964528945.1 uncultured Myxococcales bacterium | reverse complement strand
TGGTCGCGGTGGGGTTCGCTCTGGAAGACCTGCTGGACGCGCGGTACAAGACCCACGGGTCCGGTGTCTACGAGCTGGGCATGTCCGCCGCGGTCTGGCTGACGGTCGCGCCCCTCCGCTGAATCGCAGCGCCCTAGTCCGGCCGCACCTCGTGAAGGGAACCATCGCACGCCGCCGAGATCACGGGCCTGTGACCGTCCCCTGCGGCGGCGCAGATCCTCGCCTCCTCCAGGATCCGGTCCACGGCATCGTCGCCGGCCGTGGGATCGTGGTGGGTCAGCACCACATGACGCGCCTCGACCTCGCGGGCGAGGCGGACGACGTAGTCCGGGGTCCCGTGCCCGAAGCCGGCCGTGGACTTGATGTACTGCTCCCTCGTGTACTGGCAGTCGGCGATCAGGGTGTCCACCTTCCTCAGGTGCGCCCTCAATGCCTGCGGTATTCCGTCCTGGTTCTCGTGGTCCGTCAGCAGGGCGAACCTCTGCCCCGTGGACATCTCCTCGACGCGGTACGAGATGGTCTGCTCCGGGTGGTTGGACCTGTGCATCCTGATCACGATGCACTCCTCGATCCGGTAGCTCAGGTCCGCGAACGGCATCTGCCTTCCCTGGGCCGTGAGCCTCTCGAACTCGTCCGAGTCCAGCAGGGAGAAGCCACCCTCCCTGTGGAAGAGCAGGACCTTGGTGCTGGGCACGTCGAAGCGCATGTGCTCGACGTGCGAGGCGATGCTCTTGAAGTCGACCGGGAAGTAGGGCTGCCTGAACAGGGATTCGCACATCTCCTTGGTGCCCACGCCGTCCTGGACGGGACCGCCGAAGACGAGCTCGATGGACTTCATGAAGGAGATGGGGCTCAAGGTGAGGCCTATCGTGTGGTCCCAGTGGTAGTGGGTGAACAGGACGAAGACCTTGCGGATCTTCTCGGCGAGCAGGTCGCGCGACGCCGGGATCATCCCGGAGCCCGCGTCCAGCAGCAGGGCGCACCCGTCGGGCAGCAGGTCCGACATCATGCGTATGCAGGTCGTGTTCCCCCCGTACCTCATGTACTGCCTGCCGGCGACCGGAATGCTGCCCCTGCATCCGTAGATCTGGAATCTCATGCGCGTCCTCCGCGCGACAATTTACTTCAGGAGCCGGGCGGAAACAACCTGCACGTACCCGCGCTGGAAGGCTCCCCGCGCTGCGACTATACTGGCGCCTCGATGTCGGCCATGGAACGCGGCGCTCCCGGACGCGGGGCGACCTTCGCCCTCGCGATCCTCGTCCTCGTGAACACCGTCAACTACATGGACCGCAACGTGATGAACATCCTCCTCCCGAGGATCAAGGATCACCTGCTCGTCTCCGACACTGCGCTCGGGCTGGTCGGAGGGGCGGCCTTCACGATCTTCTACGCGATCGCGGCCCTTCCCATAGGGCTCGCGGTGGACACGCTGGAGAGGCGCCTGGCCCTGGCGCCCGGGCTCCTCGTCTGGAGCGTCCCCCCCTTCCTGT
>CAZGVR010000093.1:10112-10455 GCA_964528945.1 uncultured Myxococcales bacterium | reverse complement strand
GTAATCTAACGAACTCGCCCACCTTATGAAAGCCCGACCGGCATTGTGAGCCGGGTGCCGTGGATGGTATAAAAAGCCTGCATGAAGGTGATGGACCTCATCAGGGTGCTCCTGCGGGCCCCGATAGCCCTGTGGTGGACGCTGACGCTCCACTGGTTCCTCAGGTCCAGGCAGATCTTCCGCATCGGGAGGTGGGGGAAGCAGCGTGCCATCGATGTCATCGGCCTCTGGGGTGCCGGGCTCGCCTGGATAATGGGAGTCCGCATAGTCAGGCGTAACCAGCGCCAGGGACCCATGGGGGACGTGATCATCGCGAACCACATGGGGTTCTTGGACGTGCCCG
>CAZGVR010000093.1:9185-10102 GCA_964528945.1 uncultured Myxococcales bacterium | reverse complement strand
GCTGCTCGCGTGCTTCCCGTCCGTGTTCATCATCAAGATGGAGATGCGCAAGGTCTTCTACTTCGGGAAGGCCCTCGAGAACCAGGGGCACGTCTTCGTGGAGCGCGGCAGCGAGGAGTTGCGCAGGTCCGCGAGGGAGGGCGTGCGCAGGGTGCTCGAGAACGGGGACAGGATCATCGTGTTCCCCGAGGGCCGGGCCAGCCCCGGCGCCGAGCGGCTGCCGTTCAAGCCGTTCTGCTTCTTCGAGGCCCAGCGGCAGGGCAAGCTCGTTGAGGCGTGCGTGCTGGACTACCTGCCCGACAGGAGCATGCTCCGCTGGGACAACCAGAAGCCCATGCTCCCCCAGCTCGTCAAGCTCTTCGGCCGGCGGCGGACCCTCGTCTCCGTGGAGTTCTTCCCTGCCGAGAAGGTGGAGGATCCGGAGGAGGCAGCCGTGCGCTACCACGACCTGATCGAGGGCCGGCTCAGGGCGGCAGACGGGAAGGAAGCCGGAGAGACATGGGCAGGCTGATCGACGGTTTCCTGGCAAGCCACGTCGAGAAGATCCTCTCGATCCCCGGCTCCAGGCTCTACCGCAAGTTCGTCCGCGCGACGAGGAACGTGGCCGCGACGCAGGCCGGCGTGCTGGGCGAGATCGTCGCCTACTCCTGCGACACGGTCTTCGGCAGGGAGCACGGCTTCGAGAAGGTCAAGGGGTGGGAAGACTTCAGGCGGCAGGTGCCGGTTCGCGACTACGAGGGGTTCCGTCCCTGGGTCGGCCGGCATGCGCGTGGCGAGAAGGACGTGCTCTTCCCGGGCAAGCCGCTCATGTACAACCGATCGAGCGGCACGACCGCGCTGCCCAAGCTGATTCCGATCTCCCCGTTCAACTTCGTGAGGACAATCAAGGATCGCAGCAAGCTCTGGCTCTATGGCCT
>CAZGVR010000093.1:3296-9175 GCA_964528945.1 uncultured Myxococcales bacterium | reverse complement strand
CCGGGAATATTCGAGGGCAAGGATCTGACCCTCGTGTCGCCGGCAGTGGAGGGGCACACCGAGGACGGCACGCCCTACGGGTCGCTGTCCGGGCTCGTGTACAAGAACATCCCGGAGTTCATGAAGCTCGTGCACACGATACCGTACAGCGTCATCACGATCCCGGACTACGACGCCAAAGTCTACACGCTCCTACGCTTCGCCATCGCATCCAACGTGACGGTCATCTTGACCGGCAACCCGGCAACGGTCCTCAACCTGGCGAAGAAGGCGGACGCCCACAAGGAGCGTCTCATCAGGGACATCAGGGACGGCACGCTTTGCAAGGAACTGGACCTCTCGGCAGAGATCCGTGCCGAGGCCGAGGCGAGGCTTGCGCCGGATCCTGCCCGCGCGGCATTCCTGGACGGGCTGGCGGCCCGGGATGGGACTCTCCGCCCGGTGGACTACTGGCCGGATCTGAAGCTCGTGCACACGTGGAAGAACGGAAACTGCCGCCTGGTGATACCGCAGCTCGGGCCGTGGTTCGGTGACGCAGTCCCGCTCCTGGACTTCGGGTACCTGGCTTCGGAGATCATGGCGACGGATCTCATGGACCCGGCGACCGACGGATCCATCCTCCAGGTCCTGTCCGGGTTCTACGAGTTCGTGCCCTTCGAGGACTGCGGGGAGCCCGGAGATCGCTTCCTGCTGGCCCACGAGCTTCAGTTGGGCGGGCGGTACTGGATCTACGTCACGACCTTCAGCGGCCTGTTCAGGTACGACATGAACGACGTCATCGAGGTGGTAGGTCGGTTCGACCAGGCCCCCGTCCTGCGCTTCCTGTTCAAGGGCAAGGGCGTGACGAACATGCAGGGCGAGAAGCTGTCCGAGGCGCAGTTCATAGAGGCCGTCGGACGGGCCGCCAGGGAGACGTCGGTGAGCCACGAGTTCTTCATCGGGTTCGCGGACTGCGCCGCGTCCAGGTACGTCCTGTACATCGAGATCCCGGGCGATCCGCCTGCGGGGAGGCTCGAGGAGTTCGGCAAGGCCGTGGACGGCGCCCTCGCGCAGGTCAACGTCGAGTACGAGGCCAAGCGCAAGAGCGACAGGCTCGGGTCCGTCGAGGTCGTCCAGGCCGGCACCGGCTTCTTCGACAGGTACAGGCGGCTGCGCCACGCCGAGGGCGCGCACGACGGCCAGATAAAGTGGCTCAACCTCACCGCCACGGTGGCGGACGGGGCCAGGCTGCGCAGCCTTTGCGGGCGGCCCGGCCAGGTGGAGTGCAGGTGAGCGGAAGGCCCGGTTCGCCGCTAGGCGTGATCTTCGATCTCGACGGGACGCTCTACGAGTCCGATCTGCTCCTCAAGATCCGCATGGCCGGCCAACTGTGGCGCGACCTCCGGATCCTCCGGCACCTGTACGCGGCGCGATCCAGCGTCCGCGGCCTGGATTTCGCGGGCCGGGATCAGCTCCTCGACGCCTTCCACGACGAGCTCGGGAGAAGGGCCGGCATCAGCCGCGAGAGCGCGTCACGCTGGTACGACGAGCGCTTCCTCGCGGCCTTCCTGGACGTCCTCGGGAGGCACGCCGGACCGCGGCCGGGCCTCGTCCCGCTCCTCGGCAGGCTGCGCGATCGGGGGATCAAGGTCGGTGTGCTGTCCGACTACTCTCGGGTCGCGGAGAGGCTCGAGGCCATCCGCATCCCCATCACGCTCGTGGACGAGATCGCCTCGTCCGAGGACTCCGGCTCGCTCAAGCCCTCCCCGCGATCCTTCCTGATGATGGCCGGGAGGCTCGGTCTCGAGCCCGGGGACGTCGCGGTCGTGGGCGACAGGGACGACATGGATGGGGCCGGGGCCAGGGCGGCTGGCATGCGCTTCGTCGGGATCGCGCCTGGAAGCGTGCCGCGGCCGCCGCTCTTCCCGTGGAGCGAGATCCCCTCCAGGCTCGATCTCCCGGCTGGCAAGATCTAGAATGCGCTGGATGCGTTTCCGGCCGGCAGCCCTGGCAGCGGTGCTCTCGCTGGCGCCGGGCGGGGTGCTTGCCGAGTCCGGCGAGTGGGACCCCCAGTCGGCCGAGTCCGTCATGGGCCTGCCGGTCCTCGAGATCGAGCTGGATCCGCCGATGCAGGACGCGGGGGATCCGTTTTCCCTGGTGGGCATCGAGAAGGGCGCGATCCTCACGCACGATCTCGTGCAGTCAGCCATGCAGAAGCTGTGGCTCACGGGCAAGGTGGCCAAGGTCGAGGCCCTGGCAGAGGCCCTGACAGGAGGCGGCGCCCTGCTGAAGCTGAAGTACACGCACAGGCTCAGGATTCAGTCCGTGAGCTTCAAGGGGAACAAGAAGCTGAAGAAGAAGAAGCTCCTGGACCTCGTAGGTTTCCGGCCGGACATGGAGCTGCTCCCTGACACGGTGCAGTCGATCGAGAGCACGCTCGCGAAGGAGTACGACCTCCGCGGCTACCCGGACGCCAGCTTCCTCATCGAGCAGGTGCCGGGGCTGGACCCCGGCGAGATATCGCTCTCGGTGACGGTCATCGAGGGCATACCTACCCGCATCGCGCACCTCGAGCTGGCATATGACGGTGAAGACCCCCTGGAAGGGCCGGTTCCGCTCAACGAGCTCAGGGACGCGCTCTCGATGGGCGACGGCGACGTGCACGACAAGGTGCGGCTCGACAAGGGACTGGCGGCCATCGAGGCCGAGCTGATCGAGGCCGGGCACCTGAATGCCATCGCGGGTCCCCCCGAGACCCTCACCGGCGAGTCCGGCGAGCTCGCGATGAGGATCCTGGTGCATGCGGGGCCGCTCCTGCGCTTCGTGATCGAGGGCAACGATCACCTGCCCGACGACGAGGCCCTGGCGGTCATGGATCCCGAGGCCATCCTCCCCCTGGACGCCAGCCTCGTGGAGGAGATGGCCTCGAGGCTGGCGGACCGGTACAGGTCACTCGGGTTCGTGGATGCATCCGTGGTCGTGCACCAGAAGATCGACGAGGAGGCCGGGCTCCTCGTCTACCGCTTCACGGTCGTGGAGGGGCCGAGGGTCAGGGTGAAGCGCATCGACTTCGTTGGGAACACGCACTTCAAGCGGAAGTTCCTCCTGAAGCAGGTCGAGAGCTACCTGTACGAGGCCATCTCGTACGACACCGTGTTCGGAGGAGTGAGCTTCGAGGCCACCAGGGCGCTCCTCATGTCCGGCGGGAGCGGGTCGAACCCGGCCACGGACCAGACCAAGCCGCTCGCGCAGTGGCCGCCCGAGTGGATCTACTGGAAGGAGGCGTACGAGAAGGCGGTCGAGCACCTGGTCGAGCTGTACATCTCCCAGGGCTACCTCGGGGTCCAGGTGGCGCAGCCGGCGATCGCCAGGAACGGGGAAACGATCGTCGTGACCATCGTCATCGACGAGGGAATCCGCACGTTCGTCGAGTCCGTGGACTACGAGGGCAACGACCAGGTCCCGGACCTGGATCTGGCCGACGCGACCGGCATCGAGAAGGGCGCCCCCTTCAGCGGCCTGGGAGTCAAGGACGCCGAGTCGGCAATCCTGGGCGTGTACGCGGACAGGGGCTACAGGTTCGCGGCCGTGAAGACCGACGTCGTCTTCAGCGAGGACGCCACCTTCGCCAGCGTGAGGTACCTCGTCGTGGAGGGCCCGCAGGTCCTGGTCGGGGACGTCCTGGTCCTCGGGAACGGGCTCACGTCCTCGTCGCTGGTCAAGGACCGCGCCGGGCTGGACCCCGGGGAGGTCTTCACGCTGAAGGCGGAGCAGAAGGCGCTCAAGGCCCTGCACGAGCTGGACATATTCAGGTCCGTCTCCATCGAGATGGTCGAGGCATCGGTACCGGCCGGCAACAAGACGATCCTCATACAGGTGGATGAGCGCAAGCCCCAGTACCTCGCGCTCAAGGGCGGCGCCTCCACGGGAGAGGGCGTGCGAGGCTCCATGGAGTACGCCTACCGGAACCTCTTCGGGTACGCCCTGGACTTCCATTTCCGGATCGCCCTCAACTACAGGCTCTTCTTCGTGGACGTCACGGACGAGTTCAGGGACTGGTACCTCTCGATGCCGCTCATCGACCAGCTCGAGCGGAACGTGAACGTGGGGCTGCGCATCCCGCACCTCCCGAAGATCGGGCGCGTGTTCTCCCTGGAGTTCGCGTTCACGCACTTGAGGAAGAACTCGTCCATATACGGCATCACCACGAACTCCGTGTTCGGCACCATCCACCTCGGATCCGGCAAGAAGTTCGGCCTCTCGATCCAGTCCGGGCTGGAGTCCTCGTTCATCAACGCGAACTCCCTGGTCACCGAGGATCTCCTGGGCCTGCCCGACTGCTCGCAGGAGATACTGCAATTGGGCCTGCCCTGCCTGAACCAGTCGGACAAGCGGGCGCTGCGGATACCCAAGACCGACAAGCCGGCGGCCTTCGTCGTGACCGGTGGGACGCTGGTCCTGGACTTCAGGGACAACCCCTTCAACCCCACGAAGGGTTTCAGCCTGAACCTGAGCGTGAGCTGGATCATCTCCCCGCGCATAGTGAACTTCTCGTGGTACGCGCCGGTCGCCGTGGGAGGGCAGCGACTCCCGGCCGCGCCCTACCGGACCGGGGAGTTCCTGAAGGACGTGCTCCACGAGGAGGCCAGGCCCAACATCCTCAAGTTCTACGGCGACATGACCGGCTACATCTCGCTCGGGACCCCGAGGCTGGTGCTGATGCTCCACACCGGCGGCGGCATAATCGTGCCGCTGCCCGGCCACACGCACACCTTCCCTGACCGCGTGTTCTACCTCGGCGGGTCGCGATCTCTGCGAGGGTTCCCCGAGGAGTCGGTCTGCGCCCAGGACGAGTACGCCAAGAACAAGAAGAACGGCCAGTGCTTCCTTGGCGGCGAGCTCATGGTCATCCTCAAGGTGGAGCTCCGCGCCATGCTCAAGGGCAGCTTCGGGCTCGCCTTCTTCGTGGACGCAGGGAACCTCTGGCACGGCTGGGACGACCGGTACGGGACGGGAGGAGTCGGCCGATGGTTCCGCATCTTCACGGACTTGAGGGCCACGGCAGGAATGGGCATCAGGTACATAACGCCGGTCGGTCCGATCAACTTCGACATCGGCTTCCTCTTGAACCGGCGCGAGGTCCTGGGGGAGCCGATCGCCGGGTTCCACTTCTCCATCGGGACGTTCTGAAGACCATGCCGTGCGACGTGCTTGTCGTGGGCGGGATAGATCCCACAGGGGGCGCCGGCGTCACCGCCGACCTGCTCGCCCTGTGCCTGACCGGGGCGAGGGGCCGGGCCGTGGTGGCCGCGATCACCTCGCAGGGAGGCGGCCGGGCGGTCGTGACCTGGCCCGTCCCGCGCGACGTGCTCGTGGGACAGCTGGGCGCCGCGGTCCGCGACGGCCTGCCCGCCGTGATCAAGGCCGGCGCCCTGGGCGGGGCGGCCCAGGTGCATGCCCTAGCGTCGTTCCTGGATGGAGTCGATGTGCCGCTCGTTCTCGATCCCGTGATGGAGGCCACTGCAGGTGGTCGCCTGCTGGAGCCGGACGGGGTAGAGGCCCTGCGGGAGGTCCTGCTTCCGAGGACCCGGGTGCTGGTCCCGAACCTCGAGGAGGCGGCGACCCTCTCCGGGTGCGGGGTTGCCGCATCCGATCGCGAAGGCATGCTGCAGGCCGCCGAACGCCTCCTCGGCATGGGACCCGACTGGGTGCTCGTGAAGGGTGGGCACCTCGGCGGCGACCCCGTGGATCTCGTGGCCGGCCCATCCGGTGAAAGGGCCTGGATCGAGGGGATTCGGGTGGCGGTCGGCAGGACGCACGGCACCGGGTGCGCCCATGCGTCGGCGCTCGCCTCGGGCCTGGCCGCCGCGCTCGACCGTGCCCGCCGCGCCCCTCGCCCC
>CAZGVR010000093.1:0-3286 GCA_964528945.1 uncultured Myxococcales bacterium | reverse complement strand
CTCCCTGATTCGAGGCGGCTCGATCCCTGGCTCGGCGCCGCGCTCGCGCTGGGCGCCTGCCTGGCCCTGGCCGCCTGGACCATGTCATGGAGGCGTTTCCAGGCCTGCGGGAACGACAACTTCGACCTCGCCTTCTACGTGCGGGTTGTCTGGGGCATGGCGCACGGGGATCGCGTGAACTCGATCGTCGGGGCCCACGATCTGGGTCTCCACCTAATGCCGGTCATGGTGCTCTTCGTGCCGCTTGCCTGGTTCATGCCGATACCCGGCACGCTTCTCGCCGCCCAGGCCGTTTCCCTGGGATGCGTCGTGCCCCTCCTCTACCGCATGGGCTCGAGGGTCACGGGCATCCCTTGGGCCGGCCTCGCCATGGCTGCGGCGTGGTGCATCCACCCGTCCGTGCTGCAGATCGGGTGCAGGGAGTTCCACCCCGGGAGCCTTGCGCTCCCATTCCTGGTCGCCTCGCTGGATGCGCTGCACGCGCGGCGCACGCTCGAGGGCGCGGTGCTGCTGCGCGTGGCCACGACCGCGCGCGAGGACGTTGCCCTCGTCGCGGCGGCCGTCGGCCTGGCCGTGGCGCTCGACCGTGACCGCCGCGTCCCTGGCCTCGCGATCGCAGGGGCCGGGCTGGCCTGGTTCCTGGGATACGTGCTCGTCCTGCAGCCCTCCTTCCTCCCCGCGACCGGCTCCATGGAGGCCCACTTCGCGGGCTGGGGGCACGACGCCGGGGACGTGATGGGGTACATGGCCTCGCACCCACTGGAGGTCGCGTCCAGGATGATCGACTGGCGGGACTTGACCTACGTGCCCACCCTGCTCGCGTCGCTGGCCTTCCTGCCTCTCCTCGCGCCCAGGTGGAGCCTCGTCGCGCTGCCAGCCGTCGCGATCAACGTCGTCTCCTCCTTCCGGGCCGCCACCAGCCTGGAGTCGCACTACGTGACCCTGGCGCTCCCAGGGCTGTTCATGGGCGCGGCCCTCGGGATCGACGCCCTCGGGAAGCTCGCATCGAGGGAAGGATCCCGGGCCGGATCCAGTCCAGCGGCCCTGGCGAGCGTGGCGCTCGTCCTGGGCTGCCTGCTCGGCCAGATCCTCCACGGGGCCACGCCCCTGAGCCTCCGGTGGAACGAGGGCGCCTACGCGATGAACGCCCGCGAGAGGCTGCTCTCGTGGTACGCGCAGTCCATCGCGCTCCACCCCGACGTGTCGGTCATGGCTCCGGCGGCCGTGATCGGGCACCTCGCCGAGAGGCGGCGCATCCACTCCTGGGCGTTCGACCACCCCAGGCCGGACGTGGCCGTCCTCGAGATCGGGAGGCGATCGTGGGTCCAGCTCGATCCCGCGCGCTGGGCCGAGCCGCTCGAGCGGCAGATTCGCCGCCTCGACTGCGATCCTGCGTGGGGAACGTGGCGGCTGAACCCGCCGTTCAGGGTCATGTGGAAAGGCCACCCGGGAGGCGCGGAGCGGGTGGCAGCGGCCCGGGTCGACTCGATCCCGGCAAGCGCCGTGCCGCAGCCGGGCGGCTGGCCCGGGACACTGGACCTCGTGGCCCTCGAGTCGCGGCTCTCCATCGAGTCCGAGCCATGGTCCGGTCGCCGGGCGCCGCAGTACACGGTGCGGACCGTCTTCTACTGGAAGGCCTCGAGGCCGCTCCCGGCAGGGCTCCTGGCGCGCATGTCCATCAAGGGGGACCGGAAGACCCACATCTTCTGGTACCTCCCGACCATGGGAGCGCGCGACACTGCGACCTGGCTGCCGGGCGAGACGATCCGCGACGAGCAGGCGGGCATGAGCCCTGGCGGGTGGCCTCTCTCCGCGCTGGAGGCTACCGTCCTCATCGTTCGGGAGGACGGGACTCCCTATCCCCCGGACGCGCGCCCGATCCATCTCGTGTGGGAGTAGGGATCTCCCTGCGATCTACCGGTGCAGGGCTTGCGAGTGGATCTTCGTTTCCACACATGCTAATCACGATGCACGGCCGTGCATGCGGGCAGGCCGCGAGGAAGGTCGAGCAGTGCACTTCGTCTTCTGGCTGATATTCCTGGGCATCGTCGTGGGCCTCCTCGCCATGGACCTCGGCGTGTTCAACAGGAAGGACCACGCGATCGGCACGAGGGAAGCCCTCGGATGGACCGTGGTCTGGATCGCGTGCGCGCTCGCCTTCAACGTGCTCGTGTTCTTCTTCTACGATCGCCACTGGTTCGAGATGGGCCTGGAGGGCGGGAAGGTCACGAGCGACGGGTGGCGCGCGTCCATCGACTTCCTCACTGGATACCTCATCGAGAAGTCGCTGTCGCTCGACAACATCGCGGTCATCGCCGTGGTCTTCACCTACTTCGGCATTCCCCTCAAGTACCAGCATCGCGTGCTCTTCTGGGGGATCGTGGGCGCGCTCCTCATGAGGGGTGGCATGATCCTGGGCGGGATCGCGCTCATCAACGCCTTCGAGTGGATCATCTACGTGTTCGGCGTGTTCCTCATCTACACGGCCTTCAAGATGCTCAGGGCGGACACGCAGAGCCCGGATCTCGCCGAGAACAAGGTCCTCAAGTTCGTTCGCAGGATCTACCCGGTGACCGCCGAGTTCCACGGCCACAGCTTCTTCGTGCGGCAGGGCGGGAAGATCGCGCTCACGCCGCTCTTCCTGGCGCTCCTAGTCGTCGAGTCGTCGGACGTGGTATTCGCCGTGGACTCGATCCCGGCCATCTTCGCGGTCACGCGCGACCCGTTCATCGTCTTCACGTCGAACATATTCGCCATACTGGGGCTGAGGTCCCTCTACTTCGTGCTCGCGAGCCTGCTCGAGAGGTTCCGCCACCTGCGCTACAGCCTGGTCGTGATCCTCGCCTACGTCGGCGTGAAGATGCTCGTGAGCCACTACTTCAAGATCCCGTCATGGGTGTCCCTCTCGGTGATCGTGATCGCCATCACCGGCGGGATGGTGGCCTCGGTCCTCCGCGGCCCGCGCTACACCGTGGTGCCCACGCCCGAGATGATCGAGCGGATAAGCAAGAAGACCGGGATCGACCTGAAGGCCGGAGGCAAGGAGCGCTAGAGCTCCGGGTTCCAGACCTCCGGGATGATGAGGTACCCGTCCAGTCTCTCCACGATCATCCTCTCCTCGACCGCGAACAGGATCTGGAACCTGAGGACGTCGACCCCGATGTGGACGGACGGCATGGAGAACACGAGCCGCACCGTGACCAGGACGCCGGGCCCGACCCCGGACACGCGTCCGCTCCCGAACGAGCACGATCCCCAGTCGCCAGACGCCGGATCGCACGCGATC
>CAZGVR010000092.1:10023-10490 GCA_964528945.1 uncultured Myxococcales bacterium | reverse complement strand
AGGACCAGGGGACCGGCGGCGCCGCGTTCAGGCTGATATACGGGGCGTTCCTGCAGGAGGCCGCCAGGCTACTCGCATCGAGCGAGATCGAGGATCTCGCTTCCCGGATGGTGGAGCACGGCGAGGCATGGCGCTATTGTTCCAGGAAGCTGATACAGATCGGCAAGCAGGTCCCGATGCACGACGAGGAGTTTCCGGACTGGATCGCGAGGAACCGTTCCCGGCTCGAGGACGGGCTCAGGGAGTTCCACGATCTCTTCGAGGAGCGGGCCCGGTTCGAGGACCGGTTCTGGGCCGACCTTGGCAGGGCCATCGATCGGTTCAGCTGAGCATCATGGCCTGGGAGGCCGGACATGGCCGGTGACGGCGACTCTCTCGAGAGGTGGTGGAGCTCATGGGCTCCCTACTGGGATCTCATGGAGGAGCGACACTTCGACACCGGGGTGGTCGCGAGCCACGCCGGCGTG
>CAZGVR010000092.1:0-10013 GCA_964528945.1 uncultured Myxococcales bacterium | reverse complement strand
CCGGTGCTGGTCACCGGCGCCGGACAGGGCCTCATCGTGGATCACCTCGTCCGCCGCGGCTTCGAGGCCGTCGGCATCGATCTGGACCCGAGGATGGTCGCCATCGGCAGGAGCCGGCGGCGGATCGACCTCCTCTTGGGCGACGCGCTCCACCTCCCGGCGAGGAGCCGCAGCTTCCGCACGGTGATCGTGTCCTCGGGCGTCCTGGACTACACGGGGGACGAGGACTTCATCGGAGGCGTGATCGCCGAGTCCCTCCGCGTCCTCGTGCCGTACGGCCACCTGCTCGTGGCCTTCTACGCCCTCAAGCCGGAGCTCGAGCGCATATACCGCAGGCTCGGCATCCTCGTCGGGGACACCTACCACTCGGGACGCAGCGCGGACGTCCACAGGACGCTCGAGCGGAGCCCGATCGAGTGCGCCAGGAAGATCGCCTCCTGGACCGGGAAGAGCCATGCCCGGTCCCTCGCCTACTTCACGTGGCTGGGGATCAGCCGGCCCAGGGTGCTCGCGGACGAGGACAGGGTGATAGAGGCGATCCTGGACAGGGCACGGAAGGACGGCCTGTCGCCGGACGTCCTCTACGACTCCATGCCGGGGTCCGTCCCCTACAGGGACGTGCCGGCCGTGAGATCGCTCCTCGGCCGCGTTGGACTGCCCGGCGCGGACACGACCAGGCACGAAGACTGCATCGTGGCGATCCACCGCAAGACCCTGGGAACGGCCTCCAGGGCCGGTGGCCGGGCATCCGCGGCCGGGGCGCCTGCGCCCCGGGCGAGGTCGGGATGGATCCTGAGGGCCGAGGGCCTGGTGAAGAGCTACGGCAGGACCAGGCCCAGGGCCGTCGACTCGCTGGATCTCACGGTCGAGAGGGGACGCATACTCGGCCTGCTGGGCCCGAACGGCGCCGGCAAGACCACGACGATCTCCATGATCTGCGGCCTGATCCGGCCGGACGGCGGCAGGATCGTCCTGGATCCGTCGCTGGGGCGCGGCATCCAGGCGGCGATCGGCCTGGTCCCTCAGGAGCTCGCCGTCTACCCGGCCCTGACCGGCAGGGAGAACCTGGAGTTCTTCGGACGTCTCCAGGGCATGAGCGGGCGTGACCTCGCGGCGCGCATCGACGCCCTCCTCTCCCTCGTCGGCCTCTCGGACAGGGCCGGCGATCCGGTCAAGGCCTACTCCACGGGCATGGCCAGGCGGCTCAACCTGGCGGCCGGCCTGGTCCACGACCCGCCGCTCCTGCTGCTCGACGAGCCGACCGTCGGGATCGATCCGCAGTCGAGGAACTGCATCTACGACGCGGTGCTCGAGGCGCGCTCGCGCGGCACGGCCGTCATCCACACCACGCACTACATGGACGAGGCCGCGCGGCTCTGCGACAGCGTCGCAATCATGGACTCCGGGCGCGTCATCCTCGAGGGGCCGCCGGCGACCCTGGTCGAGCGGCACGGGATCTCCAGGATCGAGCTGGACGAGAGCGGCGGCGGTCCGTGGCTCGCAGAGGAGATAGGTGCCCTGGATCAGGTGCTGGGAACGGCTTCCGGACACGGAACGGTCACGGTCTTCCTTTCGGGCGCGGCGCGCTCCATGGAGACGGTCGAGGCCGCCTGCAGGATCGCGGAGAAACGCGGGGCAAGGCTGGAGCTGCGGAGCGTGATCCGGCCCGACCTCGCGAGCCTGGTCCTGGACGGTGCGGGGCGCGGGCTCGAGGACGGGGCCGAGACGGGCGGGCGGCGGGTGGGAGGGGGAGCGTCCTGCAGACCTGGGCCATCGCGCTCAAGGAGACGCTCCTCCTGCTCAGGGATCCCGGCGGCCTCCTGCTTCTCTTCGTCCTACCGGCGATCTTCGTGCTCGTGCTGTCGGTCTCGCTGCAGGGCGCCTTCTCCACCCCCGAGCACCGGGACCCCATGCGTATCCTGCTCGTGGACGACGACCGCGGGGACCTGGCACGCCGGATCGATCGCGTCCTCGACGGCACGGGCACCTTCCACGTCGTGAGGGAGTCCGGGTCCGGCAAGGACGGCGCCGCGTCGGCCGCGGCCGCGATCCGGGAGAAGCGCTACAGGATAGCGGTGCACGTGCCCGAGGGCGGCACCGCGCACGTCGCCGGGGAGACCGACCTCGTGATCGGGATCCACCTCGATCCCACGGTGCCTGCCGAGTTCGTCTCGTCCGTGGAATACACGATAGAGGCCGCGGTCATGGACGCCCGCGGCGAGGAGCTTCGATCGAGGGCCGACAGGCTCGGGGACAGGATGGAAGAGCTCCGCGACCGGATCGTGGACCTCAGGGACCGGATCGACGACCTCCGCTCCACCGTGGACACCCTGGAGACGGATCTCGAGCAGTGCGCGAACGCGAACGCAAGGCTCGCCACGCAGCTCGAGACCGTTCTGGCCGCGATCCCGGGCGGCGGGAAGGGCGCCCCCCCCCATGAGGTGCAATCGGCCAAGGGCTGGAGGACGGCAGTGGATGCCGGCGCATCGAAGGCCGGCCCAGAGGCCGAGACCGCGGACGCCGCGGAGGACGAGGGCCCGGAGATCGACATGGACCGCGGGATCGGGGTGAGCATGGTGCGGACCGGCGGGGACGGGAGGAAGGCGCACCCCAACACGGTCCAGCAGAACGTGCCGGGGTGGACCATCTTCGCGCTGTTCTGGATCGCCCAGATCATCGCCCTGTCCATGATCTCGGAGCGCGCGAGCGGGTCGTGGACGAGGATCCTGGTCGCGCCGATCCCGGCGGCCGCCGTGGTGGCGGGCAAGGTCATCCCATTCATGGCCATCAACCTCGTCCAGGCGGCGTTCATGTTCGCCATCGGCGTCCACGTGCTCCCGCTCGCCGGCTGCCCCGAGCTCGAGCTGGGGGATCCAGCGGGCCTGGCGATCATGACCCTGGCCACGTCCCTGGCCGCGATCGGCCTGGGCTTCCTCATGTCCTCGATCTCCCGCGCCAGCATGCTCGTCGCATCGGCCACGGCGGTGCTCCTGATAGTCATGGCCGTGATGGGCGGGATAATGATCCCGAAGTTCGTCATGCCGGGTTTCATGCAGGACATGTCGGTCCTGGTGCCCCAGGGATGGGCGCTCGAGGGCTACCTGGACGTGCTGGTCTGCGGGCGCTCGGCTCTCGACGTGCTGCCCCACGCCTGCGTGCTGGCTGGCTTCGCCGTCGCGTTCTTCCTGGTCGCCCTGCTCCGGATCCGGAGGCTGGGTCGCGCCGGCTGAGCAGGCATCAGAGGGCCTTCTTGAGCAGGCGGTACATCTTGAAGCGCTGCGGCTCGCTCGCGTAGAACGCATCCCAGGCCCAGTCGTACAGCTCCTGGAGCCGCTCCGGGCTCATGTGCCTGGGGCGGAACACGACCCTGTCGGCGGTGTACTCGTTCCATTCCGAGGAGAGCAGCCTGCCCTCCTCCTCGATCGCCTTCCTTATCCGGGTCCCCGGGAAAGGCGTGAGCACCGTGAACTCGGCCATGTCGATCCCGGTCTCGATCGTGAACTCGACCAGCCTGCGGACGTCGTCCTCGGTCTGATCGTCGAGGCCGAGGAGGATCGTGCCCTCGATGCCGATGCCGTGCCGCTTCAGCATATCGATCCTCTCGCGCATGCGCCGCGTGGGGCCGTAGATTGCCTGGTAGACGTACCATGCGCCGGCCCTCGCGGCCTTCTCCATGACGTCGTCGCGGTACTCGATGGGATGGCTGACCCATTTCCGGCCGAGCGGCTCGATCGCCTCGAAGAGCCCCATCTCCCACCCGGTGTCCTGGGCGAGCGAGTTGTCCACGAAGAAGAGCCTCTGGTTGTCGATGGACTCCATCTCCGCCAGCACCCTGTCGTAGGGTCGGGGACGGAACGACTTGCCGCCGAGGAACCCGACGCAGCAGGGCGAGCAGTCGAAGCGGCAGCCGCGGGAGGCGTGCAGGAGGTCGACCATCTGCAGGCCGCCGTAGTTGTAGAGATCGCGCTTGAGTATGTCCCGCCTCGCGGTTCCCACGATCCCGATGTCGGGCACATCCCTGAAGTGATCGTACACCTTCCTTAGGCTCCCGTTCCCCAGGTCCTCGATCACCTGCTCGAACCTCCCTTCCGCCTCGCCGAGGAACACAGAGTCCGCATGGGCCATGGTCTCCTCGGCGTGCAGCATGGTCGCTATCCCGCCGAAGATCACCCTCACGCCCCGCCTCCGGTACTCGTCGGCGATCTCGTGGCCGCGCCTCACCTGGCAGGTGAGCATCATGGAGATCCCGACCAGGTCGGGGTCGCCCGCCTCGTGATCGAACGACTCGACGTTCTCGTCCACGAACTCGATCTCCACGTACTGCGGGACCGCGGCGGCGAAGACGACCGGTCCGTGGGGAGGCAGGTGGAACTCCGTCTGCCTCGCCAGCTTGGACCACCTCGGATACACGATTCGAAGCTTCATGGCCTGGACCGCATTATTAGGATAGGGGTGCCCACCATGCAAGTCCGGGGACGAGACAGGCCCCGGTGGTTGACGCGATCGGGGGGCATGCGTCATATTGCCGCGCGAGGCGAGTGATGGCTTTCGACATACGCAGGGGGACACACGACGACATTGCCACGATCGTGAGGTTCAACTGCTCGCTGGCCCGGGAGACCGAGGGGATCGAGCTGAACCCCCTGACCGTCCAGGCCGGAGTGCTGGCCGTGATGGAGGACCCGTCCAAGGGGTTCTACCTGATCGCGGACGTCCCCGCGGGCACGGCCGCCAGCGATCCGCTAAGCGAGATGATGCTCATGGACGCCACCTTCTCGGCGAGCGGCGGGCATGGCAGGGAATCGCTGCCGGGCGACGTGGTGCCCGGGGGGCAGATCCTGGTGACCTACGAGTGGAGCGACTGGCGCTGCGGGGACTTCTGGTGGATCCAGTCGGTTTGGGTCGAGCCAGAGTACCGCCGCCAGGGCGTGCTCACGGCGCTGTTCGGGCACGTGCGGGCCGAGGCGTCCAAGAGGGTCGACGTGTCGGGCCTCCGCCTGTACACCGTGCCCGGGAACAAGGCCGCGCAGGCGGCCTACGCGAATCTCGGCCTCAGGAGCGGGCGCTACCTCCTCTACGAGTCGGAGCCGGAGAGCCCGGGCGGATGATGGCGTTCCGCAGGAAGCAGGTCGCGGTGGGCATCGAGCCCATCGCGGTGCACGTGCCCGCCCACTACCTGCCCCTCGAGGCCCTGGCTGCCCGCTACGGCGTGGACCCCGCCAAGTTCCTGGGCGGGCTGGGGTGCCGCCGCATGGCCGTGCCTCACCCCACGCAGGACACCGTGACCATGGCCGCCACCTCGGTCTCGGACCTCATGTCCAGGTACGGCATCTCACGCGAGGACATCGGCCTGCTCGTCGTCGGGACGGAGACCGGCGTCGACTCCTCGAAGCCCGTCGCATCCTACGTCCACGGCATGACCGGGCTCATGCCGTCCTGCAGGGTGTTCGATCTCCAGCACGCGTGCTACGGCGCCACGGCCGGCCTCCAGATCGCCGCGGCATGGTCCGCATCGGAGGCGAGCGGCGGCTCGAAGGCCCTGGTCGTGGCCTCGGACGTCTCCAGGTACCAGCCCGGCAGCCCCGGCGAGCCCACCCAGGGCGCCGGATCGGTCGCGATGCTCGTCGGGCGCAGGCCGTCCGTGCTCGCGCTGGACCGCGGGACCGAGACGGTCCACGCGCAGGCGGTGAACGACTTCTGGCGCCCCACGTACAGCTCGACGGCCGTGGTCGAGGGCCACTACTCCATGGCCTGCTACCTCTCGGGCCTCAGGTCCTGCTGGCTGCGGATGAGGAGCGCCGGGAGCCGGGGCCGCAGGGACTTCGACCACCTGCTCTTCCACCTGCCCTTCCCCCGGATGGCGTGGAAGGCCCACCTGTTCCTGGCCGAGATCGAGCGGGGGCACGCGCCCGTGGACGGCACCAGGGAGATGGAAGAGGAGAAGGAGTCGTTCAGGCAGAAGGTCGAGCCGTCGCTCTGGGCCGCGCGCGACGTGGGGAACATCTACACCGGGAGCCTGTGGCTCGCCCTCGCAGCCCTGCTCGAGTCGGATCCCGGTCGCGTGGCCGGTCGCAGGATCGCGCTCTACTCCTACGGATCGGGCTCCTGCTCCGAGGTCATGACCGGCACGACCGGAGACGATCCGCTCGCGTGGAAGGGGCTCACCGGGCTCCACGAGTCCCTGACCTCGAGGACCGCGATCGATCACCCGCTCTACACCGCCTTCCGCGAGGAATCCGCCCGGCTCGTCGGAAACGGCTCGTTCAGGCCCGGCAGCATCCCCATGGCCGAGCACCTGCCCTCGAGGACGCGATTCCTGCTGCACGGCGTGAAGGATCACATGCGCATCTACAGGCCCGGCGACTGGAAGCCCGGGGATCCGGACGTGCCGCGCCTCTGGGTCCGCGACGACGATCCGCCCGACGGGTGGCTGGACATGTGGATGCTCGGCCCAGAGCCGCCCTGGAAGGTGGAGTGATCCGGTGGGCGAGCCCGTGAAGGGAGTCGCGGCCGCCGGCCTCGAGAGGATCCGCGAGGCGAGGACGCGGGTCTTGGGGCCGCTCGACCGGATCATGGAGGCCAGGCTCGAGCGCGAGGTCCTGTCCCAGCCCAGGCCGAGGGCCATTGGCATAATCATGGACGGGAACCGCAGGTGGGCGCGCTTCGAGGGCGTCGAGCCCTGGATCGGCCACAGGCGGGGCAAGGACAAGGTCCGCGAGATCCTGGAGTGGTGCAAGAAGCTGGGGATCAAGGGCATGGTCCTGTACGCCTTCAGCGCCGAGAACTTCTCGCGTGCCCGCGGCGAGGTCGAGGAGATCATGAAGCTCATCAAGCAGGGCTTCGACGAGATCGCGGCCGACCCCACCATCGCGCGCGAGGGGATCAGGGTCCGGGTCATCGGGAGGAAGCACCTCCTCCCCGAGGAGGTGCAGCAGTCCATCCGCACGGTCGAGGACATGTCGCGGGACAACGACCGCTACGACCTCACGTTCGCGATCGCCTACGGCGGCAGGAACGAGATCGTGGACGCGTGCCGCGACATCGCGCGCGAGGCGCTCGAGGGCAGGCTCGATCCCGAGGCCGTGGACGAGGACGTCGTCAGGTCCCACATGTACGCGTCCGACATCGACGATCCGGATCTGATCGTCCGCACGAGCGGGGAGCAGCGGCTCTCGAACTTCCTGCCGTGGCAGTCCGTGTACGCGGAGCTGCACTTCACGGACGTGCTGTGGCCGAACTTCTCGTACCTGGAGTTCCTGCGGGCCGTGCGCGCGTTCCAGGCGCGGGATCGGCGGATCGGGCGGTAGGCCGGCTTGGTGGAGGCGCTGTCCTTGCGCGTGGGCCGCGGGACTGCTCTGGATCTTGATTTGGCGCTAGTTGGAAACGGGGGCAGGAGCCTGCTTGATTGCTAACCTCCAGGGAATTCGTGTGTACAAGTCGACGGAGTTCCAGGCATCAGGGTCCCCCGCCCAGGGGGATGGAGGGCTTGAAAGGGCGACAATCCGAGAAACTGCTGCGCGAAACTGCGTGGCGTGTTTTCGCCGTTGTTTTCGGCCTCGTTATGGGTTTCGGCGCCTATTGAGGCTCGTTTCCCGGCGTATCACAATTCCCACGCCCGTACATGTGCCAAAAGTAACGGACCTCCGGCCGGCAGAGTCGCGGATAGCTCTACAAGGCGGGCCATGTTGTTCAAGGCGGGCCATTGACAGGCGAGCGGGGTTGCTGCAAACATCCGGCACCCGAAGGGTTACGCCAGCTTAGCTCAGTGGTAGAGCAGCGGTTTCGTAAACCGCAGGTCCGGGGTTCGAATCCCCGAGCTGGCTCCGGCGGAACCTGCCGGTCGCATGGAGGGAACCGATGAGGCACGTCGCAGCTTTCATCTTGCCCGGAGCGCTAGCGCTCGCAGGCTGCTACGGCTCGATCACGTTCCACGGCGACGCCGGCGATGCCGGCGGGGATCCTGGCCACGACCCCGACCTCGACACTACCCACGATCCGGACACAGACCCGTCCGCGGATCCGGTGCCTGACTTCCACCACGACACCTACGACGACGATCGTCCGGATCCGGGAGACGGCGGAGTGCCGGACGGCGTCCCATGCTGGTCCGCGACTGCCGATGCCGGCGGCGTGTGCAGCGTGATCGACCAGTGCGGATGCCCGCCGGGCGAGTGGTGCACGTGGAACATCACCGGTGACTGCCAGCTCATCGAGGAATGCTACGGCGGGGCGGCAGGCACGTTCGACGTCGGGACCGAGTGCTCTGGGGACGTTTCCGAGTGCCGTCCCGGCACCGATTGCATGCCATACGGCTCCACGAACCTCTGCTACGAATGGTGCGTGGATGACGACGACTGCAGCCTCCCGGGCACCGTGTGCAACACGCCGGTGAGCTTCTCCCTCCCGTCTCCCTGCTCCGAGGTCGTCACGGCCCCCTACATGCTTTGCTCGACCGTCTGCCCGCCGGACTCCGGGTGCGATCCCCTTACGGGAGGCACGTGCGGGACGGGCAACGCCTGCTACTGGGGCTCCGAGTGCGACAACCTCGTGTGCGGATCCGCAGGGACGGGCCTGCCTGGCGATCGTTGCGTTGACACCGGCTGTGCCGATGGCTCGTGGTGCTACTCCACGACCTACGATCCCGAGGTCCGCTGCTACCAGTTCTGCGACGTGTCAGCCACGGACCCGGCGTGCTCGATCGGGACCTGCAACGCCGTGGGCTCCACGTCCCATCCCGACCTGGGCGTCTGCATGACCCCGTGATCCTGCCCGATCCCGCTTGCTGCACCAACACGGCGATCCTTCCCCTCGGCCCGCGCCAATAGCCGTGGAAGAGCATCCCGAGATCGTACATGCAGCTCCACGCGAACGGATGTCGGGTCGCTGGAGGGTCGCCTCCGCGTCGCCGTCCCTCAGTTCAGGCGGCGCTTGAAGCAGGCCGTCTCGGACGTGCCTTCACCGTAGCCGATCCCCAGCTGGACGAGCTCCCATCCCTCGGCTCCCAGGGCATCGAGCTTTGCGTCGCCCTCGGGCTCGGTGAGATGGGCGGGCAATTTCCAGAGCTTCACGCAGTGGTACTCCCACTTCTCCCCTTCCCACGCCGCGGCAGCCCTTGGCACCATTACCTCGTGAGCGACCATGCCTGCCCCGCAGCCGAAGAGCAGCGCACCGACGACCAACGCGATCCAGCCTGTGCGGTTCATGTCCACCTCCTTCGTGATCGGGGACGATATCCGCGTCGCGAGGGACGGGTCAAGGCGGGCTCCCGGCGCTACCCGGGCCGCGCGTCCCCCCGGACGAGCAGAAGCACGGCCGCGGCCCCGGCCGCGTAGATCGCGACCGCCGCGACGATCACCATCCTGAAGCCGACCGCCATGCTCAGGGGCAGCAGGGCCAGCGACCCGATCACCGAGGCGAAGCCGTTCACGGCGATGGCCCACGGCACGAGCGCCGGCGATCGGCCGGCGATGGCGCCCAGCCGGCCGGGAAGAACCAGCCCATGAAGAACCCGGAGGGCGCGATCAGGAGAGCCGCGACCACCGCCCGGGCGGCCATGGGCAGGCCGAAGAGCGGCTCGAGCGCGGCCTCCATGCCGAAGGCCTGGAACAGGCCGGTCGCCACGATGCCCGCGAGCGCGGCGGCCAGACGACATCCAGTCGTCCGGACCAGCCTCCCGGAGGCCCACGCCCCCAGGCCGGACGCCACGAGGATCGAGGCCAGGACCACGCTCACCGACGCGCCGGGCGTTCCCACGAAAACGACGGTCCTGTGGATCAGGCACATCTCGAGGAGCATGAACGCGACGCCGATGGCCGCGAAGAAGGCGACCACCGAAGCCATGGTCCGGGCACCGGCCCCGGTCCGCCTCCCGAGCGACACGACGGGCAGGAGCACGAGCGCGAGGGCCGCGAGCGCCGTGACCGCCGATGAAGCGGCCACGATGCGGGGCAGCGGGTTTCCCTCGTCGAACAGGCGCACTGCCTGGAGCCGGGACCCGGGGATGGAGTAGGGCC
>CAZGVR010000091.1:0-10493 GCA_964528945.1 uncultured Myxococcales bacterium | reverse complement strand
GGCTCAAGGCCCTGGTAGGCGTGCTCGGCGTTGTCGCGCTCGCGTTCGGGCTCTCGGTGATGGCCGGGTCGGTGCTCATCCTGGCCAACACGGTGAAGCTCTCGCTGATAAGGCGCCGCAGGGTCGTGGAGGTCATGCGGCTGTTCGGGGCCACGCAGGGCTACATAGAGGCTCCGGTGCTGCTCGAGGGGTTCCTGCAGGGGCTCGTGGCGTCGATCGCCGCGGTGCTCCTCGGGTGGGCGGCGATCGCGGCCGTGGATGCCCGGATCGCGGCCATAACGGGCGGCGGATCGTGGCACGTGGCCTTCATCCCGCTCGAGTGGGTGGCCGTCCTGGTGGCGTCCTGCGCGGTCGTGGGCCTGCTCGGAGCGCACCTGGCCTCTGCGCGGGCCCTCAGGGTGTGACATGAGCGTACAGGATCAAATCGCGCTGCGAAGGCCCGTCCCGGTCACGGCGGCTGCCATGGCCGCGGCCGTCGCGCTGCTCGTCTCGACCGGCGGCGACGGCGCCTCGCCCGGCCTGTACGGCGGCGTGGGCTACGTGGGAATCGACGAGCTGAACGCCGAGATATCCCGCCGCACGGAGGACCTCGAGCGGGCCTCCGCCCAGGTCAAGGAGATAGAGGACAGGATCGCGGCGCTCGAGCCGGACATCGAGGCCGCGCAGGCCGAGCGGGCGGTGGAGATCGCGAGGGCGCGCAAGGTCATAATCCTCCACGATCGCATGATGCGCGGCGGATGGCTGCGCGCGGTCCTCTCCTCGGAGAGCCTCGGCGAGATCAAGATCTTCGGCGACATCTGGGCGAAGATGCTCGCGGACGAGGCCGGGGCGCTCGAGGCGATCCGCTCGCGGGAGGACGACCTCGCGTCCAAGCGCGAATCGCTCGAGAAGGACCGGGACGTGCTGGAGAAGCTCGAGAAGGATCTAGAGGCCCACCGCAAGGAGCTGGAGTCGACCAGAAGGACGCTCGAGACCCTGTCGGCCGCCAGCGCGCCGCCCCCCTTGCCCGCCCTGCCCGGGATCTGACCCGGCCCCACCCGGCTCTCGCTCCTGACTTCCCAAGGCATCCAGTGGACCGTCGCCCGGTTTGAGGATACACTTCCCCTGCTGGCAAGGAGTGGAGTGGGCATGGATCATTCCAGGAACGACCTCGCGATCGTCTTACTGTCGGCCCTTTGCTGGGCGGGGTGCGCCGCCACGAGCGACCCGCACGACATCCAGGACGGGTTCCTGGACACGGGCGACGCGGACTGGACCGACACGGCTGGCGCGGAGCGCTGCGACGACGGGGACACGCTCGTGGACGAGGGGTGGGACCTGGACACGGATTCCATGAACTGCGGCGAGTGCGGCAACATCTGCCACTTCAACAACGCGGCCGCGAGCTGCATCTCGGGCGTGTGCAGGCTCGGCGACTGCATACAGGACTACTACGACCAGAACGGCAACGAGTCGGACGGGTGCGAGTACTCGTGCCTCGCTGACGACTCGGACGGCGACACGGTCTACGACGAGACCGAGACCGCGTACACGTGCCACGACAACCGGGACAACGACTGCGACGGGCTCAAGGACGCGCTCGACCCGGACTGCCTCGGCTGCTTCGCCGAGGTCTGCAACGGGTTCGACGACGACTGCGACGAGCTGGTGGACGAGGACTTCGACCTCGACACCGATCCCCTGAACTGCGGCGAGTGCGGCCACGAGTGCTACTCGCCCGAGTTCCACGCGCACCCGGTCTGCGAGGATGGCACGTGCCGCTGGGATTGCGACCCGGGCTGGGCCAACCCCGATGGGATCCCCGCGAACGGCTGCGAGGAACTCGCGTGCGATCCCGCGTCCGACGATCTGCCGGACGAGGCCTTCCTCGACGAGGACTGCGACGGGATAGACGGCACGATCGACAGGGCCATGTTCGTGTCCACGAGCGGCAACAACTCGTGGCCCGGCACCATGTCCCAGCCCAAGAGGGACATCCAGGTCGCGATCGACGCGGTGGCCGCGGACGCGGCTCTCGACCACGTGTACGTGTCTCGCGGGACCTACTACGAGACAATCACCATGAGGGACCAGGTCTCGGTGTTCGGCGGGTTCGACGCGGCCGACGGATGGTCCAGGGCTACCGACCACACCGTGACCATAGACAGCCAGGACACGATCGCCGTGGACGCGTCCTCGATCCTCAACGAGACGTGGCTCGGCTTCCTCGCGATCCAGTCCTCGGACGCGCTGGTCGCGGGCGAATCCTCCATCGGCGTGAGGGCCGTTGGCAGCAACGGGCTTTCGATGATCGCCCTCGTGGTCGTCGCGGGCCGCGGCGCGGACGGCACGGACGGGACCCCGGGCGGGCCAGGCGAGAGCTACGCCGGGGATCCGGCCTGGATCGGGAAGCAGGGCGGGAACGGGTGCGAGTACGGCTGCCACTGCGGCGGCTTCATCTGCGGGCTGTACAGCTGCGGCAGCTGCTCGAGGCCGGTCGTGGGCGGCGGCGGGGTCTCCACGTGCGGGCAGAACGGCGGCGCCGGAGGCCTTTCGGGAGGGTACAACTCGTCAGGGACGACCGGATCGGCCGGCGTGGGCGGGGCGGCCGGAGGTGCCGGCGGTCCTGCCACGTGCAGCCTGGCCTCGGGCAGCCCCGGCTCTCCCGGCGCATCCCCCGGCTACAGCACGGCCTTAAACGGCGACGGCGGGAACGGGCAGGGATCCGTGATGCTGGGAGTGTGGCAGCGGTCGGACGGCGCGGACGGCACGCGCGGCTCGCACGGCGGCGGCGGCGGCGGCGGTGGCGGCGGTGGCGGCGACTGCTCGGAGAGCTGCACCGAGGGCTGGTGCGAGAGCTACGGCGGCACTGGCGGCGGCGGCGGCGCGGGCGGATGCGGCGGGTACGCCGGCACGCACGGCACGGGAGGAGGCGCCTCCATAGCCGTCCTGCTCGAGAACAGCTCGCCCGAGATCACGAACTGCAGCATCTCCACGGGCGGCGGCGGTCACGGCGGCGACGGCGGCACCGGCGGCACCGGCGGCACGGGCGCGCCGGGCGGCATGGGCGGGACGCCCGAGATGTCGGACCAGGCCGGGCCGGGCGGCGCCGGCGGCTACGGCGGCACCGGGTCCCAGGGTGGCAACGGCGGCGGCGGTGGCGGCGGGCCATCCATCGGTGTCGCGCTCGTTGGCGTTTCCGCCCCCACGATCGGTGGCGCGCTCTACTCCCTGGGCTCGGGCGGCAACGGCGGCTCCAGCTCCGGCCATCCAGGCGATTCCGGGATCCGCGCGAACACGTACACGTTCTGATCCGCTCGCGGGGTGCATGCTGCCGCAGCGCGCCCCCCTGCAATCCTCTCGATCCGTCGAGGTGCCTGCGAGCCTAGAACAGGTCGTCGTCGTCCGGCGCTCCCGGGTCGTCGTCCTCGGGCGGCGGCTGGGGCCGCGACGGCTGCGTGGCAGGGGCCGAGGCTCTCGGCGCGTCGATCCTGGTTCCCTCGGACTGGCCGTAGTCGTAGGACCCGCCGCCCTGGTCCATCGGATCGAACCGCGTGAACTCCTTGTGGAAGTGCAGCGGAACGGTTCCGACCGGTCCGTTGCGGTTCTTGCCCACGATGACCTCCGCGGTCGAATCATCGGCCTGATGGGTGTACGCGGACTCGCGGTACAGGAACATGATGACGTCCGCGTCCTGCTCGATGGCCCCCGACTCCCTCAAGTCGGCGAGCACGGGACGCTTGTCCTGCCGCGCCTCGGGCCCCCGGTTGAGCTGGCTCAGGCACATGACCGGGACCCCCAGCTCCTTGGCGAGCGCCTTGAGCGACCGTGTTATCTCCGCGATCTCGCGCTCGCGAGTCGTGTCCCCGCGACCCGGCCTCATGGACCGCACTGCCCTCATGATCTGGAGGTAGTCGATGATCACGAGTCCGAGATCCTTCCGGTCCTTCTGGAGCTGGGCCCGCAGCCTGCGGGATCGCGACCGTATCTCCAGCACGTTCAGCTCGGCCGAGTCGTCCAGGTACACGGGGGCCTTGTGGAAGTGGTCCGCGGCCTCGATCAGGTCGAAGAGGTCCTTGTCGGTCAGCAGCCGCGGCACCCTCATCCTGCTCGCGGGCACGCCGGCCTCGCTGGACAGGATGCGGCGCATCAGCTGGTCGATGGACATCTCGAGGGAGAAGATGAGCACGCCCTTGCCCGATATCCGGACGGCGTTCGTGGCTATGTTCATGGCGAAGGCGGTCTTGCCCATGGATGGCCGGCCCGCGACGACCACGAGATCCGACGGCTGGAGCCCGGTCGTGAGCCTGTCCAGCTCCGGGAACCCGGTGGGGAGCCCCGTGATGTCGGTCTTCGCCTGGGCCAGCCTGTTTATCTCGTCGAAGGTGGCCTTGAGCGCGGGCAGGATGTGGACGAGGCGCGACTGCGACCGCTTCCTCGTTGCCTCGAAGACCGACTGCTCGGCCTGGTCCAGATAGGTCTCGGCCTCGCCGTAGTCGGAGTACCCGCGCTCCAGGATGCCTATCGCGGCCGAGATGCACGAGCGCACGGCCGCCTTCTCCGAGACGAGCCTGGCGTGCGACTCGATGTTGGCCGCCGTGGGAACGTGATCCAGCAGGCCGGAGAGGTAGGACACACCCCCAACCTGGTCGAGCTGGCCGCGGTCCTTGAGCGTCTCCGCCAGGTGGATGAGGTCCACGGGCCTCGACGACTCGCGCAGCTGGAGGATCGCCTCGTACACGATCTCGTGGGCCTCGCTGTAGAAGTCGGTGGGCCGGAGGATCTCGGCCACCACGTCGAGAGCCGAGTTCTGCAGGAGGATCCCGCCGAGCACCGAGAGCTCGGCCTCGTTGCTGTGAGGCGGGATTCGCCCCAGAAATGCAGTACCCATTCCTGACTGATGGGCGCTTTTATTGCCATGATCGGGGATGACGCTGGGGGATGACATGCCGGCCATTATTCACTCCCACGGGATGCGGTCAATACGGTAACTCCCCGTATCTCTTCCACACCTGTGAACACCATGGATCTCCACCGGTTGCGAGCCATGACTCGCGGCGATCGCACGGATTCTCCACCGCTTTTCCACAGGTTGCCGATACTGGGGAGCCTATCAGGATGGTGGGACGGGACCCGATCAGGTCACTTGGCGACGACCCAGAGCTTGACCGGCACCTCGTTCGAAGGGCCGATCTTTACGTGCACGGTGTACACGCCTAGCGAGCGGATGGGCGTCTCGATGCGGACCTTCTTCTTGTCCACGGAGATCCCTTCCTCCCTCAATGCCTGCTCCACGTCCTTGGGGGTCACGGACCCGTAGAGCTTGTCCTTCTCGCCAGCGGGCCTCGCGATCGTGAGAGAGACGCCCTCGAGCTTCGTCCTCACCTCGGCGGCCGAGGCCTCCCTCTTGGCCTGCCGCTTCTCGGCCACCTTGCGCAGGTGCTCGACCTCGGCGAGGTTCTTGCGGGTCGCGAGGACCGCGAGCTTGCGGGGAAGGAGGTAGTTGCGGGCGAAGCCGCCGGAGGCGTTGACCACGTCCCCCGACTTGCCCATGTTGTCGACGTTTTCCAGGAGGATCACCTTCATGGCCGACTCCTCTCAGATCTTCCCGGTGACGGTGAAGGGGATCAGCGCGAGATGCCGGGCCCGCTTCACCGCGATCGTGACCTCGCGCTGGTGCTTCGCGCAGTTGCCCGTGATGCGCCTCGGGATGATCTTCCCGCGATCGGTCACGAACGTGCGCAGCGTCTCCACGTCCTTCCAGTCGATCCTGGCGTCCTCGTGCACGCAGTAGCGGCACACCTTCTTCCTGTGGAACTTGCGCCGGTAGAAAGTCTTGCCTTCTTTGGTGTTCGTCATGATCCTGTCAGCGCCTCCAGCAGCCTAGTCCTCGTCGTCCTCGTCGTCATCGTCCCCTGCCGTCACCTCGACGTCGGGGACACCACCCGGGATCGCGCCCGCGGCCGCGCCGGCAGCCGGGGCGGCCCCCGCCTCCCCGTCCGCCGCGGCCTCGGCAATCGGCTCGGGGGACATCAGCCTGGTGTGGATCTCGTCGATTCCCAGCCACTGCGTGTCCTCGGTCGGCGCGGTCACGGCCGAAGGATCGATCTCGGCCTTGCCCGTCCTCACGGTCAGGAACCGCAGCACCGAGTCCGAGATCTTGAGACGGCGCTCCATCTCGTCGACCAGGCCCTGCGATCCCACGAACCTCAGGTAGTAGTATATGCCGAGGTCCTTGCCCGAGATCTTGAAGGCGAGGCGCTTCAGGCCCCAGAGCTCGACCTTGAGCAGCTTGCCCTCGTTGCCCTTGATGGTGTCCTGGATCGTCTCCGCGAGCTTGCTGGCTCCCGCGGGCGTCGTGCTCGGCGAGAGCACGTACACCATCTCGTACTCGGTAAAACGCTTCGATGCCATCGCGTGCATGTGGCCTCCTCACGGGTTGTAGCCCCCGGTTGCACGGGCCGGGAGCAAGGAGAAAGCGGATTCCTAGCCGAAAACGTGGTAGATATCAACCCCCGGGAGGAGGGGAAGGAAGATGGGCAAGGCCGGGACGCTCCTCGAGCAGGTCCTCGCGATGGGGATCGACGGCAGGGCAGGGGGCATGGTCCCGCTCGTCGATCTCACGTCGTACAGGATCGGCGGCCCGGCCGAGGTCCTGGTCGAGCCCGCGTCGATCCGGGACGTGGCCCTCGTGGTCGGGCTGGCGAGGCGACTCGGAGCGCCGCTCGCGGTGCTGGGCGGCGGCTCGAACGTGCTGGTGCCGGACGCGGGCCTTCCGGGCATCACCCTCCGGGTTGCGGCCGGGCTCGCCGGAGCCGTCCTCGAGGGCGACGTGATCAGGGCGCGGGCCGGCACCCCGGACCGCGACCTCGCCAACCTCGCCGCCTCGGCCGGCATGACGGGGTTCGAGTTCCTGGAGGACATCCCCGGGACCGTCGGCGGCGGGCTCGTGCAGAACGCCGAGGCGTGGGGCGACTCGATATCCGCGCATCTCCTGGAGGTCACATTCGTGGAGCCGTCCGGGTCCGTCAGGGTGCTCGGCCGCGAGGATCTCGGCTTCGGCTACAGGGACTCCACTTTCAAGCAGGAACCCGGCCTGGTCATCGTGGAGGCCGCCTTCCGCCCGCCCGGCAGGGACGATCCGGCCGCCATAGGGCTCAAGATGGATGCGCTGCGGGAGAAGCGCCATTCGCGCTACCCGCTCGAGTGCCCGAGCTGCGGTTCGGTTTTCAAGCGCCCGGCCGGCGATTTCGCCGGGCGGCTGATAGAGCAGGCCGGCCTCGGCGGGCTCAGGTGCGGCAATGCCAGCGTGAGCAGGCAGCACCACAACTTCATCGTGAACGACGGGAATGCGACTGCAAGGGACGTCCTGGACGTGATCGAGCGGGTGAGGGATGGGGTCGAGGCCAGGTTCGGGGTCAGGCTAGAGCTGGAGCTGGTCCTCCTGGGCAAGCACTGCTGAGGTCCGCATTTTTTGCAGAGTCGGATATTTTTTACTTATAAACGAATAGTATATATAGATGTGGTGCTCCTCGTAACCCCACGATTCGAGTGCGTATTCCTCTCGATCGGCTACCTGGCCCGCACCAAGGGGCCTTGGGACGCAGTGGCATTTCGATTGCAGGACCTCATGGGGGTACAGCCTGATTCAACGTATACACTATTCCGGGAGCGTGGACACATGACGTCAACATGGTCAGCGAAGCTCAGGATCGCGGGGGTCGTCCTCATGGGCCTCGCCTTCGCGCTCGACCCGGTGGCAGCGCAGGCCCAGGAGTGCTGCACCGATCACCTCGCGTGCCAGGACGGCAGGTGGTGCACGGGAATCTAGTACTGCAACTGCTGGGGCGTGTGCATCTCGGGCACGAGGCCCAACTGCGACGACGGCAACCCTTGCACGGTGGACAACTGCGTGGACGACGTGATCTACGACGCGGGCACCGGGTACGGCGAGGGGCACTGCCAGCACGCTGACATATGCTCCGGCTGCACGACCGCCGCCGACTGCGACGATTCGAACGATTGCACGGTGGACACGTGCAACGGCGGATCATGCATGAACACCAACATCCCGGGCTGCTGCAACACGGTCGCCGACTGTGACGACTCCGAGGTCTGCACCACGGATTCCTGCACCGCGCACGCATGCGCGAACGTCCCCATCTCCAACTGCTGCCACGTGAACGCCGACTGCGACGACTCGAACGCCTGCACCGACGACCTCTGCACCGCGGGCCACACCTGCTCGAACACGGCCCGCGTGGGCTGCTGCCTCGTGAACGCGGACTGCAACGACCTCAACAACTGCACGAGCGAGATCTGCAACACGACGAGCCACGTGTGCCAGACCACGTGGACCGGCACCCCTGGCGTCAACTGCTGCAACGTCAGCGCCGAATGCGACGACGGCCTGGACTGCAACGGCTGGGAGCTGTGCACGCCCGTGCCGGCCCCGGGCACCTGCACCAACCCCCCGGACGTCGTCTGCACCGACGGCTACAACTGCACGACCGACGTGTGCGACGACACGAGGACGTGGAACGCCACCCCGCCCGACTTCGGGGTCTGCACCCACGCCAGCACGACCCTGTACGACACGTGCGCGACGGCCGGGGCCATGACCGCGAGCGGATCCGGCGACTCGAGGGACTGGGCCGCCTCCGGGGACACGCACTGCTCCAGCAACGACTATGCGCCCGCGTGCACCTCGTCGGGCCTCGACAACGTCCACACCCTGACCGTGCCCGGGGACGGCGCCACCAACCACCAGCTCTACGCCTACCACGGGATCGCGGTCTCCCCGACCATGGACCCGACCGTGTTCATGTATTCCAACGGGGTCTGCGGGTCCGGCAACCAGTGGGCGTGCAACGCGACCGGCGTGGGCGGGTGCTACATCGGCGGGCACGCTGCCGCCGACGGCAACGACGCCTGCTTCGGCGGGTACTCCTGGGCCGGCTCCAAGACCGTGCTTCCCGAGGGGACGTACTCGGTTGTCGTGGACTCGGCGAACGCGGGCGGCGGCAACTACAACCTCTACATGTCGCGCGAGCATATCCAGAACGACAGCTGCGCCGAGGCGGTCGACATCCAGATGGGCGGCAAGTGGTACGGCAACACGATCGGGTACGCACAGTACGGGTGTGCGTTCTGCACGGCGAATGCGACCTCGGGATCCGGGGGTGCCTGCAGCAACTACACTTGCAACCAGAACTACAGGCAGTCCGAGTTCGAGCTCAACCACACCGTGGCGCCATGGCAGAGGAACATGGGATACGTGATCCAGGCCGTGGGCGTGTCGGGCTTCGATCCGGCGATCAGCGTGTTCAAGCACAGCTGCTTCTCGAACCTCAACACCAACGTGGGCCAGGTCTACGGCGTGGAGTGCTCCAACAACATGGACGACACGCCCACGGCCAGGGTGGTCACTGGCGTGATCCCGTCGAACTACGTGGCCGAGGTCAGGCTGAACGGCTACTCGGACGGGAGCGGCGGCAACTACGAGCTCACGGTCCAGTACGACACGGACGGTGACGGGCTCGTGGACACCCTGGACTCGTGGCCGGCGAGCCTCTGGGGCTCGACCCCCAACGTGGCGGGCGGCAGCCAGAACGGCCCGATCCCGATAGGCGTGGTCCCCTACTCCGACACCCGATCGAGCTGGGGCTACCCCAACGACTACAGGGAGGTCTGCACGCTGTGGTTCCTGGGCTGCCTCGCCTACGCCGGGAGGGGCGGCGAGGAGGTCTACTACAAGATGAACGTGGGCGGGAACGTCCGGATCCGGGTCGGCCCGGGCGCGCGCGGCGACGTCTGGTCGAACCCCAACCTGCCCAACGGCTGGGACCCCGTGCTCTGGTACTCGAACGACTGCGCGAGCTGGAGCTACCGGGACGCCGGAGGCGTGAACGAGTCCGAGGAGGTCGCTGGCGTGAACGGCAACGGCTGCATCGCGGTCGACGGGTACGTGAACGGCGACGGCGGCTACTACCTCCTCGAGGTCACCAGATGACGGCGCGGATCTCCTCCCGGATCGCCTCCGTGCTCGCGACCGTGGCCATGGCATCGCTGCTGTGGGCCTGCGACGAGTGCAGGTCCACGCGGGACTGCCCCTGGGGCCAGGTGTGCAGGAACGGCAGCTGCGAGATCCAGGTCCCTGACTCCGACACTTCGACCGACACCGGGACCGACCAGGATGCGGACCTGGACCTGGTAGACACCCAGGCCGATCCGGATGCCGCGGACACGGACTCCATGGACCCGCCGGCCGACGATCCGGCCGAGGGCGACGTTCCCGGGGACGAGGTCCTGGAGGACGCGCCCTGCGCCTCGGACCTCGAGTGCGCGGACACGAACCCGTGCACGCTCGACTACTGCCACGAGTCCTTCCACATCTGCGTGAACCAGCCGCTAGACGGCGGCGACTGCGACGACGGGGATCTGTGCAACGGAGTCGGCACGCGCGCCGCGGCAGCGGAGGGCCGGGTCGGCGCCGCGCCGCTGAGCGGCGAGGT
>CAZGVR010000090.1:7060-10515 GCA_964528945.1 uncultured Myxococcales bacterium | reverse complement strand
CGATGTAGTCGGGATACTTGTAGAACGAGGGAGGGGTGGGGAACGGGCCTCCGCTCGTGCCAGTCGTCCTCGAGAACGGGACGTAGGTGGCGCCCACGTAGTCGCCGGTGAGCACGTGCGCGGGCAGGAGCAGCGTTGCGTCGTTCGTGTAGGAGAACATCCCCGTGGTGGTGTTGTTGTACTCGAACGGGTTGAACTGCATGGCTGTGATCGGCAGGTCGGACGTCAGCCTGTACGCCCCGTCCGCCACCACGATGCTGCTCCAGGAGTTGCCAGGGATCCCGAAAGAGAGGCCGTCGACCCAGGGCAGCGTGATCTCGGTGAGGCTGTGGGAGGGGACCGTCCCGCTCCAGGCCTCGACCCCTCCCCGAGTGACCGTCACGTTGGCGGTGGCGTCGCCCGGGTTGGCGACAACCACCCTGTAGTCGAAGGAGGCCGGGTCCAGCCCGGCGGGGTTGGGCAGGGCCACTGGCCAGTACTCGCACCCGCCGTAGGAGTTGGAGGACTCTGCACGCGTCTGCGCAGTAGCCGTCCGACCCGCACGCCGTACCCCACTCGTCGCAGTCCCTGCCCGTGACCCAGGCCTGGCCGTCCGGTGCGCAGTACATGGAGACGTTGCCCTCGCACATCCTGGTCCCGGGGTGGCAAACGACGCATCCGAGATCACCGTCGCACACGCACGAGCACGGGGTCTCGTTGGTGCGGCTGGCCCCGTCCGCACCGCACTGGTAGTAGACGCTGCCGTAGCATCCCCAGTCGAACGGCACGCAGGTGAACGGCCCGTCCACCGGGACGTCGGACGCGTCCGGGGACCAGTCCGGGACGTCCGTCAGGTCCCACGAGTCGGCGTCGCCGTCGAGGAAAGGGTTGTACGGATCGCCTTCCGCGCCGCAGCCGGCTGACGCGATCGCGACCGAGATCGAGAGGATAACGACGGTCCTGGTGGCGGTCATGTCGCTGCCTCCTCCGGCGGCGAAGAACCGCCGGCAAGAACGACTCTACTATAGCACGAACCCCGATCGCATCACGGGAAGCCTTCTATCCTGTGCGCCTTGTAGATCATGTAGGGCGGCGGGAGCGTCAGCTCCCAGACCGGCAGTCCGTCCGGGGAAACCTCCAGGATCCGATGGTTGAACGAGTCCACCACCAGCGTGTTGCCGTTCGCCAGCCTGGACGCATCCCCCTGCGCCTCGGTGAAGAACCCGGGCGGCCCTGCGTACTCCCAGACTATCCTGGCGGCCCTGGCATCCGGGTCGAACTCTATCTCGATGACCCTGCTCGAGTCCGGCTCCATGACATCCCTGTGCAGCCCGTTGTCGAAGAGGAGCATCCTTCCTGGCCCCAGCAGGACAGGGTTGTGCTGGTGGTGGAACAGCCCTTCACCGAAGTCGCCGCCGTCGCCCATGACCCACTGCACCTCGGCGTCTGGATAGCTGATCTTGTAGATCCGGTTCAGGTTTCGCACTGACACGTAGATCGCCTCTTCGGCGAGATCGTACTCGACGGCGTTCACGTGCAGCCAGTCCTTGCCTCCCACGACGTCGCCGGTGAGGCAGGCCCTGCAGACGTCCGTATACGGGACGAGGAACTCCGTGTGGATCGTCCTGACCATCAGCCGGCTATTGGGCTCTATCTCCATGATCCAGTCGCGGGAGTACGTGTCCGTCACGGACTCGGCGCGCTCCTGCAGCGCGACGGACGTGAGCCCGATGATGTTCCCCCATGGAAGCGGATCCACGTCGTGGTGCATGAAGTAGCTGCCTATGTACCAGACCGGGTCTCCGGTCCTCTGGACACGGGCGATGTCCGGCCCGACCTGGAGGAGCAGGCTCCCGTCCGGGAACACGTCGGTCTCGCTGGTGAAGTTCGCCCTCGTCTCGTAGTGCCAGACGACCGTGCCTTCCTCGTCCACGGCCATCACCACGGAGAGCCCCATCAGGTCGGCCGGGTCCTCCACGTTGAAGAGGGTTGCGCCTGGCGACACGGCAATGGGATCGAAGACCTCCACGTGCGGGTCCGGAACCCGGGCCGGCATGGTACGGATCTCCACGGTGCCGGAGGGTGCCGACGTGCCGCCCGGCCCAGCGGCACGCACCCGGTACACGCGGCTCGAGTCGGGCGGCAAGCCCCAGTCCACGTACCGCGTCGCCCCGGGTAAAAGGGTCCCCTCGACCGAGAAGGCGGTCTCGCCCTCGGGCCGCTCCTCGACCACGAACGAGGCCGTGCCTCCTGATCTGTCCCGCCACCCGATCTCGGCCCCGCGCTGCCCCAGTGTCCGGGCGCTGACGCTGTCCGGGGCAGGGGGCGGAGGCACGTCCGCAGGAAGCCCGGGGCCGGTGCTGCACCCTTGCACGATGGCGGCCATGAGCAATGCCGAGGCCGCGATGGCCGGTGCGACCTCGGCCTGCCTCACTTGGCGTCCTCGATGATCGCGGTTTCCATGCCCAGCTTGCCGGCCAACTCGGACACCCAACCGGCCTTGCCCAGCCAGGGGTTGAGGCCGAGGGCCGTCTCCAGGCTGGCCCTGGCCTCGGCCTTCTTCTTCGCTCTCCGCCGCGCGCTCGCGGCCGGTTACGGCCTCGGGGACGGTCTTCTTCTCGGCGACCAGCATGATCCCCCTCACCAGGAGCACGGTCGGATCCGCAGCATCGATCTCCGCGGCCCTCGCCAGGGACTCGGACGCCTCCTGCACCCTGCCCGATGCGAGCAGGGTCCGGCCACGCCTCGCCTCGAACCGGGCCGACCCCGGCGCCAGCGCCACGGCTGCATCGTGCTCCTCGAGGGATCGCGCGAGATCGCCGGCCTCCCTGAGCGCCTCTCCGAGAAGCGATCGGGTCTCGGCGATGCCCGGGGTACCGGCCGCCGCCTTCTCGAGGACGGCGACCGCCTTGGCCGGCTCCTGCATTCCCAGGTAGACGCTACCCAGGTTGGAGAGTATTGCCGGATCCGGGGCTGCCGCCAGGCCGGACTCGAGCACGGCCGCCGCCTCCCCGAGGGCGCCCGTCCGCGCGATCACTGCGCCGAGGTCGAGCCATGCCTCGGTCCACGACGGCCTCAGTTTCACCGCCAACCCGAACGCACGCGCGGCCGCGCCCAGCTTTCCTTCCTCGACCAGTGCCGTCCCGAGCGCGAACACGTCCTCGGCCGCCGTTCCTGGGGAAAGCCCTCCCAGCCGGTCGAAGGCATCCCACGCCTCCTCCATCCGTCCTGTCCCGGCCAGGAGCCATGCGAGCGCCTCGCATGCCTTCACGCTCGTGGGAGCGAGCTCGAGGGCAGCCTCGTACTCCGCCTCTGCCTCCTCCAGGATCCCGGCCTGTTCGAGCGCGAGCCCCCTCTTGAGGTGCACGGCCGCGGTCATCTCCACCGGGAGGACGTCCAGGAGCTTGCGCCAGGCGGCCGCGGCCAGCTCCCACTCGCCCAGCTTCTCGAGCGCCCCGGCCAGGTTGTAGTAGTGG
>CAZGVR010000090.1:0-7050 GCA_964528945.1 uncultured Myxococcales bacterium | reverse complement strand
AGCGAAGAAGTGGGCTCATCGAAAAGCATCGCTTCGGGCTGCATCGCGAGCGCGGCGTCGAATCTTGCGAGGGCGCCTTCGTGGTCGCCGGTCGCCTCCATGGCCAGCCCCAGGTCGTTGAGGGCGGCCGGCCACTCCGGGTCCATGGCCAGCGCCTTCTCGATGAGCGAGATCGCGGTCGCGGCATCCCCCTCCTCGAGGGCCATGACGCCGAGCACCTCGCATGGCGGAGCCCATCCCGGGTCGGCGGCCATGGCGTTCGCCAGGTGGACCTCGGCCTCATCGAGGACGCCTGCCGCCCGCCTCGCCATGCCCAGGCAGAACTCCGCGCGCGCCTGGAGCGATGCTCCCGGCTCCCCGCTGGCCGCTGCCGCGCATTCACCGTACGCCGCTGCGCACCCGGCCCAGCCCTCGGCGTCGACCCCACCTCCCGGGCCGGGGTCCGAGCGCCAGGAGGCGATCGTGGCCGGGGCCGGGCAGCGCTCGAGCGTCGGACCGCAACCGGCCGTCGCGCAGGCCGCGATGATCGCGAGCAGGGCGGCCCTACCCATTGCGATCCTCACACGGGGACCGGCAGCCGGTCCACCAGGTCCTGGAGAACGTTCTTGGCGATCCGCCGCCGCTCGCCCGGGATTGCGCCCTGCCCGGATGCCGGGAGGATCCTGTGGGAGAGCACCGGCATGATCACGGACTGCAGATCGTCCGGGATGGCATAGGTCCTGCCCGAGAGGATCGCGGCCGCCTGCGTGGCCCTGAAGAGGTGGATCCCGCCGCGCGGGCTCACCCCGAGCGAGAGTGCCCGGTCCTCGCGCGTCTCCCTGACGAGGCCCATCGAGCACTATGTCGTCGACGCTCGCGCGCTCGGCTATGTCCGAGAGCCGCTCGACCTCCTCGCCCGAGACGACGGGCTCGAGCCACTCGAGCGCGTCGTCGCTCCCACCCGCGGCCACTATCCCCCGCTCGACCGACCCGTCCGGGTACCCCAGCTCGATCCTCAGCAGGAACCTGTCCAGCTGGGACTCGGGCAGGGGGAACGTCCCGTAGAAGTCGTGCGGGTTCTGCGTCGCGATCACCATGAACGGAGGCGCGATGGGGCGCGTCACGCCGTCCATGCTAACCTGTCGCTCGTTCATGGCCTCGAGGAGGGCGCTCTGGGTCCTCGGGTTGGTCCGGTTGATCTCGTCGGCCAGGAGGACGTTCGTGAAGACCGGCCCGGGCTTGAACACGAACTCGCCCGTCTCCTGCCTGTAGACGGTCACGCCGAGGATGTCGGCCGGCAGGAGATCGCTCGTGAACTGCACGCGCGAGAACGAGCCTCCCAGGCTCCGCGCGAGCGCCTTGGCGAGCGTAGTCTTGCCCACCCCGGGGATGTCCTCGACGAGGACGTGGCCGCGGCAGAGAAGCCCGATGACGATCTCCCTCGTGGCCTCGGTCTTCCCCCGGATCACGGACCTCAGGTTGTGGAGCAGGGCCTGCAGCCTGGGCTGCACCCACTCCATCTCCGACGGCTCTATGGGCTTCGGCGGCTCCCCCTGTACGCTCCTCAGCTCGGACTTTATTACGGCCAAGGGCCCATTCCTTTCTTGCCGCTCACCCCGGCAGGAAACTATATACGAACGATGTTCGGGCCAGCAAGGAGGATCGCCTCGGTCCGGCGCGACGGTGGCCTCGTGAAGTTCGCGCTCGAGCTCGGGGACGGCGCGCTCGTCGAGTCGGTCCTCATCCCCATGCGCACCCGCGGCATGGTGCGCGACAGGCTGGCGCTCTGCGTGTCCACGCAGGTCGGCTGCCGCATGGGGTGCGTGTTCTGCGCCACGGGGCGGATGGGCTTTCGACGCGATCTCGATCCCGGCGAGATCGCGGCGCAGCCTGCGGCCGCCGAGACCCTGGGCCGCCGCCCGGATACGCTCGTCTTCATGGGGATGGGCGAGCCGCTGGACAACCTCGACGCCGTGATGGAGGCGGTCCGCATCCTGCGGACTTCGCGCAGGCAGGGCTCGAGGCCGCCGCTCGCCTGGTCCGCGAGGGCCATGACCCTTTCCACCGCGGGTCACGTGGAAGGCCTGGAGAGGCTCGCTCCGGTGTTCCCGAGGCAGATGACGCTCGCGGTCTCGCTGAACGCGCCCACGGACGCGATCCGCTCCCGGCTCATGCCTGTGAACCGTCGCTGGGGGCTGCAGCGGCTGCGCGAGGCCCTTCTCGACTTCCCCATCCGCAACCGGATATTCCTGGCCGAGTACGTGGTGTTCCAGGGGATCAACGAAACCAGGGAGCACGCGGCCGTGCTTGCGGACTGGCTGCGCCCGTTCAGGCCCTACGTGAACCTCATCGCGTACAACGCGCCGCCCGGCGGCGGGCCTTCCTGGCTGGTCTCCCCGTCGGTCCGGGTCGACGAGCGCTTCTGCCGGTGGCTGATCGAGGAGGGCGTGCCTGCCCGCAGGCGGCTCTCCAAGGGACGGCGCATCTCGGCGGCCTGCGGTCAGCTCGCCACGTGCCGGATCGACGAGGCCCCGGGAATGCTCCGGGGGTGCAGACCCTAGAGCCCCGGCATCGCTCGAGGGATCGCCCGCCTCACGCGGTCCTGCCCAGGATGCAGAGCCATGCGTCGGCGCCCGGTATCTCGGTGACCTTGGAGATCCCCTTCCCGGTTCCCTGACCGCGTGCCACGTCGCTCAGCGAATCCCTGACCACGGCCCCCATGGCATCGTCTTCGAGTATCGATTCCGCTGCCGCGTTCCTTGCTCGCGTCTCGCCGTCGTGGCCGAGGATCACGACCGTCTCCATGAGCGCGTCCACGAGGTGCAGCATGACCGCCCTGTCGCAGACAGCGATCCTCGATGCGCGGTCATCCACCGGCGCGTCGCTCCGCTCGAGGATCTCGTTCACGGCCGATGCGATCCTCCTGAGCTCCACGGGGGCGTCCAGGGGCCTGCACCTCCTGTGCGAGTCCCCGACCAGCCTGGCCGATAGCACGCCGTCGATCTCGGCCACCGGCTCCACGATCTTGGCTACGAACCGCCTGAAGACGATGATGCCAGCGAACATGCACATCACGGCGAGGGCCACGGTCGCCCACATGCCTGCTGTTCCCAGCGACTTGGCCTGGGAATCGCTCCTCTGCATCGCCTCCCTGTTGATCCGGCCCAGGTCCTCGAGGGCCTGCACCTCTGCGACAGTGGCCGCCGCATCCCCGGACAGGGCGGCCGTCGCGTGCTTGCGAACCTCCCCGATCTTCGGGCCCTCGGCCTCCTCGGTCACGTTCTGCTCCGCTCTCTCGAGCGCCTGCCGGAACCTGAGCTCCTCGCCGTCGCCGGCGACACCGCCGCCCGACCTTGCCAGAACGGCGAGCATCTCCTCGACCGCGACGAGCGATACGACGTTCCTCTCGATGATGTCCTCGATCGCCGGGGCCATGCGTCCCAGGAGGCCGATCGTGCCGAACGCGGTCACGAACTGGAACAGGAGGATGCTCACTATCCCGAGCCTGATCTCCAAGCCGGTGCGCATGGCTAGAGGCTCCTCGTGAAGCGGGCGACCGCCCCTGGCGGTGCCACGACCACGAGGATGTCGTCGGCCTTGAGCGGCTCGTTCGGGTTTGGCAGCATAACCCTGGCGCTGTCCGCCCCGGCCCGCCTCACGGCAACGACGGTGATCTCGTGCTTCCTGGGCAGGGCGAGCGCGATCAGGGTCCTTCCGACGGCCGCGGCCGGCGGCCTGAACTCCGTGATCACGAGGTCGTCACCGAGCGGCAGCTCCTCGATCACGCCCGAGAACACGAGCTTCGTGGCCAGCCTTTCGCCGAACGCCCTCTCCGGGTTCACGATCTCGTGCGCCCCCACCAGCCTGAGTATCCTCTCGTGGAGCTCGTCGGCGGCCCGCGCCACGATCCGCTTTGCGCCCATCTGCCTGAGCAGCGCGGTGACGATGATCGAGGCCTCGCGCGACTCCAGGCCGATGGTGACCACGCACACGTCGCGCCTCTCGGGTGCCGTGCGGGCGAGCGACTGCTCGTCCATGGCGTCCAGGCACACGGCCTCGGACACGATGTTGGCGATGGATTGGACGCGGTCCTGCCGCGAGTCGACCGCGAGCACCTCGACGCGCCGCTCGGCCAGCGTGCGCGCCAGCGACACGCCGAACTGTCCGAGCCCGATGACCATTATCTGGGTCGTCATTCTTGAACAGCCTCCTCGCCGGCCGGATCAGCCGACGTTCAGGTCCTCCTCGGGCCAGCTCCACGCCGGCTGCGGCCCCTGGTCCGCTAGCAGCATGAACAGGCTGAGCGGACCCACGCGGCCAAGGAACATCGAAGAGATGATGATCACCTTCCCCACGTCGTCCAGGAGAGGGGTCCCGCCGATCGAGAGCCCGACGGTGCCCAGTGCGGAGACGACCTCGAAGGCCGCGGTCAGCGGCGGCATGCCCTGCGTGAGGAGGAGCCCCATTGTCGCCAGGACCGCGGCCGCGGCGTAGAGGGTGGCCACGGCGGCAGCCTTGTAGATGGCGGTGTGCGGGAGACGCCTGCCCATGAGCGTGGCCGTCGGCCGTCCTACGAGCGCCGTCTTGATCGCGATCACCAGCAGCGCCGCCGTCGTCGTCTTGATTCCGCCTGCGGTGGAGCCGGGGCTTCCTCCTATGAACATGAGCACCATCATGGTGATGGCAGTGACGGGCTGGATTTCCATCATGCCGATCGAGTTGAACCCGGCCGTCCTGGTGGTCACCGACTGGAACCATGCGTTGTGCAGCCTGTCCGCGATGCCCATGCCGCCCAGCGACCCCGTCCACTCCGTGATGGCGATGAAGACGGTCCCCGAGACCAGCAGGATCGCGGTCACGAGGATCACCGTGCGCGCCTGCAGGGATACCTGGCCGCGCCGAAGGAGGCCTGGCAAGGACGCGATCCCTGCCGGGCCCAGTCCGCCGGCGACGATGAGCAGGGCGACGGTGTGGATGACGAACGGGTCGCGCTGGTACTGGACCAGGTTGTCGGACTCGAGGGCGAACCCGGCGTTGCAGAACGCCGAGATCGACGTGAAGATCCCCTGCCAGAGCGAATCCCGCTTCGTCTCCCCGTGGAGAAGGAAGAGCGTCGTGAGGATCAGGGCACCGGCTGCCTCTATCACGAAGGTCATCGCAAGGACCTGGCGGATGGATCTGGCGAGCTCGTGGCGGTCGTCGCCGCCCAGGATGTCGAGGACCGCACCCTCGTGCCTCATGGCCAGCCGCCGGCCCAGCATGACGAGCGCCGCCGTGTAGAAGGTCATGATGCCCAGGCCGCCGCACTGTATGAGCAGCGCGATGATCGCCTGCCCGGTGAAGCTGTACGCCCGTGGCGTATCCACGACCGTGAGGCCGGTGACGCAGGTCGCGCTGGTGGCGGTGAACACCGCGTCTATCGCCCGCACCGTGCCCGAGCCGGCCGAGACCGGCAGGCCCAGAATCGTGCCGCCGGCCGCGATCAGCAGGATGAAGGTCACCATGAGCAGCCGTGCCGGGTGCTCGAACACGGGCTCCCACCATGGCTTGTCCCCGGCCTGCTCGGTCCCCTCGGACGCCAGCCGTTCGGACACGACGGCCACGGCGAAGGTCATGGCCGGCACCAGCATCAACCAGCCGGTCATTGCCGATGGACTGTCCCATGCCAGGGACGACGCCCCGATCGAGACCAGCGAGGCGCCGAGGACCACCCAGGGACGCTTCCAGCCGCTGCGGACCTCGGCGAGCAGCCAGGCGCTCGCGAACCCCACCTGGATCACCAGCGATGCCAGGACCGCGAGCCTGGCGACCAGCCCGGGTGCCAGGCCGAGCGCCGATGCCACGAACCATGTCATGATGGCGAGCACCGAGGACGTGGCTGCAGCGTTCGCCTTTGCCGCCACACGCCTGGCCTCGGCCACTGGGCCTGCGGCCTTCGCGCCCGTGTGCTCCCCCTCTCGCCCATCGCGTGTCGTCCACCATCCCCACATGTACGAGAGCAGCCAGCTCGCGGCGATCATGATACCGAGAGCAAGGCTCGGGTGCGTGAGCAGGCGTGTCGAGGAGATCCCGAGGAAACCGAGCACCGTGACGGTCCCGAGCAACCGGCAGGCCAGAGGCGCCTTGACCGCCAGAAGGCCAGCAATGACCGAGGTCACGGACAGGACCCCAGCAACCGAGAGCCACAGCGGGCATTCGAGGATCGGGACCCTCGGAAACTCCGGGTCGAAAAGCGCGCTCGCTCCAACGATCAGGAGCGGCCCGGCCGAAACCAGAAGCGCGCGCAAGGCCTGCTTGCGCATGGCAGGCGCATTTTAGTTGAAAACTGCCAGCGGATGTACAGTTTCTATTTATTCAGTAGTTCCGGGGGGTTACTCAGCGGTCTTCGCGGTGGTGATCGTGGTGGCCATGATTTTGGCCTTGCTGCTCCTCGTCGTGCCCATGGCCATGGGCATGGGCATTTCCATGTCCATGGCCATGATCGTGGGGCAGCCCGCGCATGTGCTCGAGCACGTGCTCGGCCTCGGGCAGATCCGCGAGCCAGCCGATGTCGGCGTCGGGCTTGGAGTCCAGCCCTCTCAAGTACGGCTTGATGTCCAGCAGCGGGGACCCGTCGAACGCGTCCAGCCCGCTGACCCTCACGGTGTTGCCTTGCACTGACAGGACCCTCGCGATGCTGAGGCCTATCGGGTTCGGCCTCTCCCGGGAGCGGCTTGCCAGCAGTCCGACCTCGACGCCTCCGGCCCATGCGGGCCGCACGCTCAGGCGCACCTCGCCCGAGGCTGTGCGGTCCATGTGGTACAGGACGTACACCCAGGCGAACCTCTCGAGCCCCCGGAGCGCCTCTTCCCACTGCGGATCCAGCACGATCGCGGCCACGCTCCCCTCGCGCTCCGGAGGCTGCTCCGGAGCGTAGCTCTCGTCCCAGGGCGTCCTTATCACGCCTATGGCCTCGTACACGATGCCCTTGTCGTCTTTGCTCGCCATGCTGACCATCCAGCCTCGGTCGGCCCCGGAGCCACCGCCGCCCGCCCGGATCACCTGGCCTCGAGCGGGCGGCCGATCGAGAAG
>CAZGVR010000089.1:4904-10594 GCA_964528945.1 uncultured Myxococcales bacterium | reverse complement strand
GGGTGCAAGGTGAAGAGCAAGCTCCTCACGCTGGCGGGTGACACGGTCACCATCGAGGTGGAGACCGGGAAGATCACGGTCGAGAAGGCCTCGGGAACCATAGACGTCGAGGCCGCGGCCCCGCCCGGCTGAGGCGAACCCGTTGATCTGAGGCGGGATGGAAGGATAGAGTCCCGCTCCATGCGCGAGAGAACCATGTACTGCGGCGAGCTCCGGGATGGCCACGTGGGAACCCGGGTGGTGCTCCAGGGCTGGGTCCGGAGCGTCAGGGACTTCGGCGGTTGCCTCTTCGTGGACCTGAGGGATCGGGAAGGCCTGGCCCAGGTCGTGTTCAGGCCCGAGGTCGCCGGCGAGCGGCTGATGCGGGCCGCGGGCGGTCTGGGCCACGAGTGGGTCGTGGAGATAGAGGGCGACGTCGTGAGCCGCGGCGGGAACGTCAACCCGAACCTGCCAACCGGCCAGGTCGAGGTGGCGGCACTCGGTCTCGACGTGCTCTCGAGGAGCGACGTCCCGCCGTTCCCGGTGGAGGACGAGATCAACGCCTCCGAGGTCACGAGGCTCACGCACCGCGCGCTGGACCTGAGGCGCCCGGTCATGCGGCGCTTCATCGTCGAGCGGTCGCGCATCGCCCGCATGGTCCGCGAGCACTTCTGGGCACAGGGCTTCATCGAGGTGGAGACGCCGTTCCTCACGCGGTCCACGCCGGAAGGGGCGCGCGACTACCTCGTGCCCAGCCGCGAGGATCCCAAGGGACGCTTCTATGCGCTCCCGCAGTCCCCGCAGCTCTTCAAGCAGCTGCTCATGGTCGCGGGCTTCGACCGCTACTTCCAGATAGTGAGGTGCTTCCGCGACGAGGACCTGAGGGCGGATCGCCAGCCCGAGTTCACGCAGGTGGACGTCGAGATGAGCTTCACGTCCCCTGACATCATCCGGCGCGTGATCGACCCGCTCGTGCAGCGGCTGCTCCGTGAGGTCGCCGGATGCGAGATCCCCATCCCGATCCCGGGCATGGGCTACGACGAGGCCATCGGCAGGTACGGCGTGGACAACCCGGACACCCGCTACGGGATGGAGCTGCACGACCTTACCGGCGCGCTCAGGGGCGGGGGCCTCGACGCGATCGACGCATCCGTGGCCGCTGGCGGCGAGGTCGTGGGACTCCGCGTCGAGGGCGCCCAGCTGTCGCGCAAGAGGATCGACGAGCTCACCCAGGTGGCGAGGTCCCACGGGGCAAAGGGGCTCCTCTGGCTCCGCAAGGAGGCGGGAGGGACGTGGGCCGGGATCGGCAAGAAGCTCTCGGCAGGCGCGCTCGCGGGCGTCGAGAAGGAGACCGGGGCCGCCGAGGGCGACACGATCCTCCTCGTGGCCGACGCGAGGGCCGTCGCACGGACGTCCATGGGGCGGCTGCGCGTGCAGCTCGGCCGGGATCTCGGCCTGGTGCGAGCCGGCACCTTCGGGCTGGTCTGGGTCACCGAGTTCCCGCTCCTCGAGTGGAACGAGGCAGACCATCGGTGGGCGGCCATGCACCACCCGTTCACCTCCCCCAGGCCCGGGGACGTCGACAGGATCGAGTCCGACCCGGCGGGCGTGAAGGCCGTCTCGTACGACATCGTCATGAACGGGACCGAGATCGGCGGCGGATCCATCAGGATCCACGACCGGGACGTCCAGGCGCGGGTCTTCCGCGCGCTCGGCATCGGCGCGGAGGAGGCCGAGCAGAAGTTCGGGTTCCTGCTCACGGCCCTGCGTCACGGCGCGCCGCCGCACGGCGGCATCGCGCTCGGGCTCGACCGGCTCGTCGCCATGCTGCTCGGGGCGGAGTCGCTGCGGGACGTCATCGCGTTCCCGAAGACGACGCGCGCGGCCTGCCTCCTGAGCGGCGCGCCCGCGCCCGTCGATCCCGCCCAGCTCGACGAGCTGGGCCTCTCGCTGACGGGAGGAAGATGAGGGCCGGGGACAGGATATCGGACAGGATCACGGCGCCCTCCTTCAGGCTGGACGCGATCGTGATCGGAGGCGGCGTGAACGGCGCCGGCACGTTCAGGGACCTCGCGCTGCGCGGCTTCAGGGTTGCGCTGTTCGAGAAGGACGACTTCGGATCGGGCACGTCCGGGGCCTCCAGCGGGATGATACACGGCGGCCTCCGGTACATCCTCTCCGATCCGGATCTGGTGCGGGAGACTTGCTTCGACTCCGGCCGTATCCGCCGGATCGCCGGCCACCTGACCTTCCGGATCCCGTTCCTGGTCCCCGTCAGCGGCCGCGGCCTGAAGGCCCGGGTCATGCTTGCCGGGATGGAGTCGGTGCTCCAGGCCTACGACGGGTACGCCGCGGCCAAGGGCGGCCGCCGCCACTCGCTCCTCGATGCGGCCGCCGCCGCCAGGCTCGAGCCGGGGCTCTCCCCGGACATGGAAGGCGCGGTCACGTTCGACGAGTGGGGGATCGACGGCCACCGGCTCTGCCTCGAGAACGTGCTGGGCGTCGAGGCGGCCGGAGGGGGCCTTGGAGAGGGTCGCGGGCGGCGGCGGCGAGGCGACGCGAGTCGTCGTGGGAGTGCGGCACGTGGTCGAGGGCGGCCGCCTCGAGACCCACGAGGCGCGCGGGCTGGTCAACGCCGCAGGCCCTTGGGGGCCGGGCGTTGCGCGGCTGGCAGGCGCCTCGTACGGGCTCAGGCCCAGCCGCGGGGTCCACGTGGTCTTCGATCGCCGCATCACGAACTACGCGATCGCCTCGCGTGCGATCGACGGCCGGACCATCTATCTCGAGCCGTGGCAGAACTGCACGATCGCCGGGTGCACGGACGACGACTACTACGGGGATCCGTACGACGCGCCCGTCACCCACGACGACGCCGAGTACCTGCTGCAGGGGATCGAGAAGGTGTTCCCCGCGGTGCGAAACTACCGGATCGTGACGAGCTGGGTGGGCGTCAGGCCGACCCTCCACCAGTACGGGCCGCAGGAGGAGGACATGTCCCGCGCCCACCGCGTCTTCGATCACGAGGCAGAGGGCGTGCCCGGCATGTTCAGCATCGGCGGCGGCAAGCTCGCATCCTTCAGGCAGATCAGCGAGGAGGCCTCGGACGCGGTATCGGCCTACATGGGCCGCTCCACCGCCTGCACCACGGGATCCGTGCCCCTGCCCGGCTCCGAGGAGCAGGTCTCGGCAACGGCCCTCGCGAGCCAGTTCGAGGTGAAGAGCGTGGTGGCCGCCCGGCTCAGGTACAGGCATGGCGGGCTTGCGCGCCAGATCCTCACGACGATGCTTCAGAACCCTTCGTGCAGGGCAATCGTGTGCCGCTGCGAGCCGGTCACCGACGCCGAGATCCGCTGGGCCGTCAGAAGGGAGAGGGCCGTCACGCTCGACGACCTCATGCGGCGCACGCGGCTGGGCGCCGGCCCCTGCGGAGGACGGGGATGCGCCTCGCGCGCGGCCTCGATAATGGGCCAGGAGCTCGGATGGGATCCGCGGCGCGTGCTGGAGGAGGCCGCCCGCTTCGTGGCAGGCCGCTGGGCAAGGCGCAGGCCCGTCCTCGGCGGCATCCAGGCCCGAGCCGAGCTCCTGCGCTGAGGCGCTGTTGCATCGATCGGGCGTCATGTTACACTACCGTGGACGGTAGCGCCCTTTACACGGACGATCTTTCCACTTGGAGGTGGAATATGCAGGGATCCATGCGTATCTTCGTGGCGTTTGCGGTCGTCGCCACGTGGACGAGCGGCTGCAGCTGCGACGCGGGCGGCGGCGTGTACACCTGGGACGGCATAACGCCCGACACGTTCGGGGACGGAAGCGGAGACACGTACGGGGACGGGACCGATCCGTTCGCGGACGTGGATCCGGCCACCATGGGGACCGTGACGGGCGTGGTGTACTCGCCGGCCTCTCCATCCGCGCAGTTCCCGATCAGCGGGGCGCTCGTGTACGTGACAAAGACCGAGCCCGCGCCCATAGCAGCCGGCGTGTACTGCCACACGTGCGTGGAGATGCCCGCCACGGTCCCGCACGCCTTCAGCGCGGCCAACGGATCGTTCACCATCACGAACGTCCCTGCCGGCAACTGGCTCCTCGTGGTGCAGAAGGGCGAGTTCCGCAGGGTGCGGTACATCGACGTGGTGGGCGAGACGGTCCTCAACGTCACGCCGGACCTGACCACCTTCCCCGACTCTCACCACCCGGAGGCCGGCGACTCCACCCCTTCGATCGCGGTCGCGCTCGGGTCGTACGACGACCTGCAGGACATCCTCGCGAAGATCGGGCTCTGCGACCTCGACTCCGAGCAGCACGCGATCCTGGACACGTGCGATCACATCGACTTCTACGACAACGGCGGGTCGTACGGCTCGGACCCGACGTTCGAGAGCCTGCTCGAGAACCCGGCCCTGATGGCCAACTACCACATCATCTTCGTGCCGTGCTCCAACTCGACAACGGACGCGGCCCTGTCCAACGCTACCATCAGGCAGAACGTGCGCGACTGGGTCACGGCAGGAGGGAAGTGGTACGTTGCAGACTGGTCGTACGATCACGTGGAGCAGATCTTCCCCGAGTTCCTCGGCTTCGAGGGTGACGACGGGTCGATCGGAGACGCGGACATGGCCTCGGGCAGCTTCGACACGACCGGCCGCGCCGTGAACTCGGACCTGCGCGCATGGCTGCAGGAGGCGCTGACCATGACCCCGGACTCGGTCGAGTTCAAGGAGAACTGGGACTGCATCGACGCGCTCGGCGCCGTGCCGGCCACGGATCCTGACGGCACTCCGATCACGATCACGCCGGAGGTCTACTGCGAGGGGCCGATCACGCGCTCCCACGCGTGCATGTCGCCTGCCGCTCCGCTCACCATGACCTTCCCGTACGGATGCGGGAAGGTCCTCTTCACCACGTACCACACGGTCGGGGAGATGGTGTCGAGCCACGTGGGCCTCGAGATCCAGGAGAAGATCCTCGTGTACCTGATCCTCGAGATCGGCCTGTGCACCGCGCCCGTGGTGATCATATGACCTCGCCGACCGGCCGGTTCACGACGGCGGCCCTCGCGCTCGCGTCGGGCGTCCTCCTGGCCGGGTGCGGCGCGGAGAACGGCCCGCCCGTGATGCCCGGGGACGACGGGGCGTCGGACCCCCTGGCGGACACGGCCGGGGACACGGGCTTCGACCCGGCCGGCGACATACCGTTCGATCCGGGCCTCGACGGCTCTGACACGGGCGGCGACTACGTCTACGACCCTGGCGACGAGCCGCCGCCGCCCGACTCGGACCACGACGGCGTGCCCGACATCGACGAGGTGACGATCTACGGGACCGACCCCGGCAGCCCGGACTCGGACGGCGACGGCGTGAACGACGGCGTGGAGATCCTGGCAGGGACCAACCCCAACGATCCCTTCTCGACCATCCCGCCGACCGACTACTACGTGATCCTGCCCTACGAGGATCCGGCACAGGTCAGGGAGCTGGACTTCACGGCGCGGCTCGGCAAGGGGGACGTGTTCTTCCTGATCGACACCACGGGCAGCATGATGCCGTCCATCAACAACGTCCGGAGCTCGCTCTCCGGCGTGATCGTGCCGGCCGTGAGCGCCTCCATCGCCGACGTGGTTATGGGCGTGGGCGACTACCGCGACTTCCCCGTCGCCACGTACGGAGGCGGCGGAGACTACCGGTACCAGCTGCGCACGCCGATGACCTCGG
>CAZGVR010000089.1:822-4894 GCA_964528945.1 uncultured Myxococcales bacterium | reverse complement strand
GCGTCGCTGGAGGGCCTCTACGAGGCCTCGGCCGCGGCGTGCGCGTACGGGACCGGCATCGGCTCCGCGTGCTTCAGGCCGGACAGCCACCCGATCATCGTCCTCGTCACGGACGCGCCCTTCCACAACGGCACTGACCCGGCCAACGACTACGACCCATCCCTGGTGACCGCCCGGACCTGGACCGAGACCATGGCCGCCATGAACGCCAGCGGCATCAAGATCGTGGGGGCGGGCGTGAAGATATTCGGCCTCCCGTCCATGGCGCGTCCCGACATGGTCCAGGCGGCAGAGGACACGGGCTCGTACACCACGGCCGGCGGTCCGACGGTCTACGAGGTGGCGGGCGGCTCCGTTGACACTGCCGTCGTGGACGGGATCAACGACCTCGTGAACTCGGAGACGCAGAACGTCTCCTCGGTCACGGTGGACGACCCGTCCGACCTGGTGGACGCGCGGCTCTTCATCAAGTCCATCATTCCGGTCTGGGCGAGCTCGGCGACGTCCTGGGACGCGACCACCTTCTACGGCGTGTCGGGCGGCACCACGGTCAGGTTCTCGGTCACGTTCCTGAACGACTTCCAGCCGCAGTCCTACGAGGTGCAGATCTACCGCGCCCAGATCGTGGTCGTGGACGTGCCGGGCTACCTGCCGCTGGACGTGAGGAACGTGTACATAGTCATCCCGGCCATCGGCGGCGTGATCATCTGATACCTGCCCGCCTGCCCGCTGCCTCGATCACCGAAGCCATCTCGCGCGAGCGCAGCAGCCTGGACACGGCCAGATAGGCGATCCCGCCCGCGGCCACGGCGCAGCCGAGGACCGCGGCGTTGTGCATGATGGATCCGGAATCGTCCCAACGGCCCAGCGGCGCTATCAGCAGGAGCACGCCGGACATGACGGCCGTCCCTGCGAGCGACCGGGCAGCGGAGGAGGCGAGCCTGCCGAGCCCCAGCGGCCCGGCGGCGCGCCTCAGGTGGAACACGAGCTGGGCGAACTGGGTGAGCGGCGCGATCGACATGGCCGCGGCAATGCCCAGGTGGCCGAAGGGCCGCGCGAGCACGAGGCACGCGAGCAGGTAGACCAGCAGGTTCACGGCGCCGATGACGGTCGGGGTCCTGGTGTCACCCCGCGCGAAGAACGCCGGCACCGTGACCCGCACGCCTGCCGTGCCGACGATGCCGGGCGCCAGGCACGCGAGCGCGCCGGCCGTGGGGTCCAGCATGGACGCGTCGAACCTTCCCCTGAGGAAGAGGACCGAGCAGATCGGCTCCGCGAGTATCACGAGGGCCACGGCCGCAGGAAACGCGAGCCACAGCCCGAGCCCCAGGGCATCGGCCCAGGATCGCTTGAGATCCTCGATGCGGCCCTCGGCTGCCGATCGCGACAGCGCCGGCAGGACCGCGGCGCCGATCCCGAGCATGAAGACCGCCTGCGGCACGTCGACCAGCCTCATGCCGTAGTAGAGGTAGGACACGCTGCCCTCGGGCAGGAAGGACGCGAAGAGGCGCGAGAAGAGAACGTCGATCTGGTAGACGCCGAAGCCGAAGGTCATGGGGATCATGAGCCCGAAGATGCGGCGCAGCCCGGGGTTCCGGAGATCGAGGGACGGCCAGACGAGGCGCCCCACCCTGGCGAGCGCCGGGAGCTGCCACGCGACCTGGACCGCGCCGCCCGCGAGCACGCCGACGGCGAGCGCCACGATCTCGGGAATGCCGCGCGCGCGCAGGTGAGGGGCGAGGGCAATGGCGATTGCGACGGTGGTCACGTTCCACAGGAATGGGGCGAAGGCGGGCGTGAAGAACCGCCCGTGCACGTTCAGGATGCCTGTCGCGACCGCCAGGAGCCCCATGAAGAGGATGTAGGGGAACATCACGCGCGTGAGCGTCACGGTCATGTCGAGCTTGCCGGGATCGTCGCCGAAGCCCCACGCGTAGGCCTTCACGACGAGGGGTGCCAGTCCGACCCCCAGCACGCTCACGCCAACGAGGATCAGGAGCCAGGCGCCCAGCACGGCGCGCGCCAGCCTGACCGAGGCGCCCGGCCCGCCGTTCACCTCTGCCTCGGTGTAGACCGGCACGATGGCGGCGTTCAGGGAACCCTCCCCGAACAGCCTCCTGAGCACGTTGGGGATGGTGAAGGCCATGAAGAAGGCGTCGGTGTCGGCGGCCGCGAAAAGGGCCGCGATGACCATGTCGCGGATCATCCCTGCGACGCGCGAGAGGAGCGTGGCCGCGCCGAAGGCGCCGGCTGACCTGACCACGCCCGAGCCCTTGTCCCTGGTATCGATCATGAGCCGCTCGCCTCGACCGTAACAGAAACACGCGATGCCCAGAAAGTATTTGACTGACCCTTGCTCGTACTGTAGCGTTATCGCCCCAGTGGGCCCGTGCCCCGCAGCGAGTTGAAAACGATGGAGAATTCCACGCTCAGATCCATGATCGCGGCCCTCGCCTTCCTGCTCCTGGCCTTCGCGCCCGCGGCCGCCAGCGGCCAGGCCTTTGCCCCGGCCGGCAAGGGCTCCCCGGCCAAGAAGGGGAAGCCCAAGCCTCCACCACCGGAGGTGGACGAGGAGGATGACGAGGACGAGGACGAGGAGGATGACGAGGACGAGGACGAGGAGGACACGGACGAGGAGGCTGACGAGGACCTCACACCCGACTCCGGGAAGACGGGCGCTGCCGGCTCGGGAGACGTCCCTTCCCTCAAGAAGCCGTCCGTCATCGACGAGTTCGAGAAGGAGAACGCCGGGGACGAGGAGTACGAGGACGGCGAAGGAGAGGATGGGGAGGAAGGGGATGCCGCCGACATCTTCGGCGAGGGCGCGGAAGACCTCGTAGAGCAGGCGACGGTCGAGTCCAAGCAGGAGAAGAAGAAGGAGAAGTGGGCCGAGCAGTCCACCAAGTTCTTCGACTTCAGCGGATACTTCAGGCTGAGGGCCGACCTGTTCCACAAGTTCGACATGGGCTTCAACCCCCAGGACGTGTACATGCCCTTCCCGCGGCCCATCGAGGCCACGAACCCCTTCTCGTCCTCGGGAAACCTGCCGGGCAACGACTGGAACGCGTGCGCCGACTACGCGGGCAAGAAGCCCAAGTGGTGCAAGAACCACACGCTCGCCGGAGCCAACATCAGGCTCAGGTTCAGCCCGGTCATCCACCTGTCCGAGAACGTCCGGGTGCTCATGCAGTTCGACATCCTGGACAACCTGGTGCTCGGGTCCACGCCGGAGGGCGGCGGCGCGCAGCTGGACGGCACTGGCTTCGGCCTGCTGTCCGGACGCAACCCGTGGGTGCCGCTCGAGGCGTTCTCTTCTTCGCAGGACGCGCCCACGTGGAGGAACACGCTCCAGAACGCGCTCGTGGTGCGCGCTGCATGGGGCGAGGTCCTGCTCCCCAAGATCGGAATGCTCAAGTTCGGCAGGATGCCCTCCCACTTCGGCATGGGGCTGCTCGCGAACGACGGGTCGGGCGTGGACCAGGACTACGGCGACATAGCCGACAGGATCATGTTCGCGACCAAGCTCTTCGGCGTCATATTGGCCGTGGGCTGGGACTTCCCCGCGTCCGGCCCCACGAGCATGAAGTGGTCCCAGCAATCGGGCAAGGCGTACGACGTCAGCCAGGTGGACGACGTGAACCAGTGGCTGCTGGTCGGCGCGTACAAGCAGGAGAAGGAGGAGGAGGAGCGTCTCCTTGCAGAGGGCAAGCCGGCCATCTCGACAGGGCTCTATGCCCTGTACCGGAAGCAGGTCCTGTCCACGGAAAACTACAACGAGCCTGGTGTCTCCCCGGATTCCCCAGAGTTGCGGCTCGTCGAGCGCAATGCCTGGGCAGTGATAGGAGACGTGTGGCTAAGGATCCTCTACAACAACTTCAGGCTGGAGCTGGAAGGAGTCATCATCGGCGGCATCATAGACAACATCGAGCAGGACATCTGGGTCGACTTTCAGGAAGATCGCGCCCTGCTTTTTAGCGAAGGATTGCAGATCATCCAGCACGCGCTTGCGGAGGGACGCGTTCGACCAGTCCAGCAGAGGTCCCTTCGGGGCATAAAGCACCGAGAGCCGCGC
>CAZGVR010000089.1:0-812 GCA_964528945.1 uncultured Myxococcales bacterium | reverse complement strand
AGGAGTCATCGTGGGCGGCATCATAGAGAACATCGAGCGGGACATCTGGGTCGTCGACCGCTACGAGGTGCGGCGGCGGGGGGGTGCCCTCGTGATGGAGCAGACGTTCCTGGACGACGCGCTCTTCGTCCAGCTCAAGACCGGGTACGCGTCCGGCGATTCCAACGTGGAGGGGCTCACACCCTCGAACGGCATCGCCATCCAGAACCAGGGCAAGGGCGACCACAGGATATCCGCGTTCCGCTTCGATCCCGACTACAACGTCGACCTCATCCTGTTCGAGGAGATCTTCGGCCAGGTCGCGGGCGCGTTCTACGTAAGGCCGTCGATCGGCTACTGGTTCCTCAAGGATCAGCTCATGGCGCAGCTGGACATCGTCTACAGCCTCGCAGCCGAGCCGGTGTCCACGAACGGGAACAGCCCGCACCTGGGCCTCGAGTTCGACCTCACGATCAAATACCAGACCAAGGACCACTTCATAGGCATGCTGCAGTACGGCTACCTGGTCCCGCTCTCGGGCTTCGAGGACCTGCCCATCCCGGGCCGCCACAGGGACCTCTCCCACCCGCAGACGCTCCAGGCCTTCCTCGGTATAGTCTTCTAGCCGGTCCCTTCCCGTCCATGACGCAGCCCACCAAGCGCAGGACCAGGTTCGCCTGCAGGTCCTGCGGTGTGACCCAGCCTCGCTGGCTGGGGCAGTGCCCGGAGTGCGGGGAGTGGAACACGCTCGAGGAGGAGGCGGTCCCGTCCGGGAAGCGCGCGGCCGCCCCCGGCAGGGACGCGGGCGCATCACGAGCCGTGCCCTCGACCAC
>CAZGVR010000088.1:0-10615 GCA_964528945.1 uncultured Myxococcales bacterium | reverse complement strand
CGCTTCGCCGCTGCCCGCGATCGCGGCGATCGCCTCGGGCCGCGCCCTCGCGTCGCCTCGTGCTGCACGCTCGCCTCGCCTTCCAGGCCGTCGGCCGCCGTACCATCCCAGGCCTCGCGCTCTGCTTCCATCTCGCTGGCCGAGCCCTCGTCCTCCCGGAGCCTGGCGTAGGCCTCGTTGATGGCCATGACGACCCTGGTGCGGCCGTATTCCCTGATGGCGCTCTCCACGATCGCCTGCATCGATCGGCCCTCGGCCCTGGAAAGTTTCCAGATCGCCTCCCTTGTCTCGCCGGTCACGCGCACGGTCACCTGTGCCATGGGTTCCTCCTGGCCCGGGACGTGGTATACACATCTGTATACATGACGGGGCACGTGCATGGCAATGGGGCGGGGATGGTGGCGGGATGGGGGGGGCAGGAGAGGCAGCGCGATCGAGGGTGCTTGACCTCGGAGCCCGGACGCGGTTGACTGTGGCCATGAAGGACTTCCCGACCGTGACGCGCAGGACCATGGCATGGCTTCTAGTCGTCGCAGCGACCGGGTGCGGCCCGGGGCTCGCGACGTCCGGCGGCGCGCTGGAGCCCTGGACCGGCCCGACCGTCGAGGTCACGCAGGCCGAGGGCAACACGCTCGCGCCAGGGACCGCGTACCACGGGTCCTGGGCGGGCACGACCTACTTCATGTTCGACTTCGAGCTCGAGGGCATGGCCGCCATGAAGGTCACGGCCCTGGACGACCGCGGCGAGGCAAAGGACCTCGACGTGAAGCTTTTCTCGAACTACCTCGAGATGTACACCACGGTCGGCGCCTCCATGCACAACGGCAGGTACGCTTTCCGCCTGCCTGCCGGCAAGTACAGCCTCTCGATCCAGCTCGCGCCGGGCGTGGAGCCTGGCGGACCCGGATGGAACCTGAGGATCGAGGACGTGCAGGGCAAGGAGGCGCTCGCCATCCACGTGCCGCAGGCCGCGCTCGAGAAGGGCCACCAGTCGTTCAAGGGCAACGTGCTCAACCTGCAGGGCGCGCTCTCGGACGAGCCCAGCTTCGTGGACATGATGCAGGCCTGGCTCTACGTGTCCGCGCCCGACTACGCCAGCTTCGTGAAGCCCGGCGCAACGCTCTACCCGGCCGGCTCGGACGCGGCCGTGGTGTTCGCGCAGGACAGATCCAAGGGGCTCGAGCTCCTGCCGGGCGAGCCGGTCGTCGTGTACGAGCTCTACGACCTGTTCGGGGCCAGGATCATCACCGCTGACGGTCTGTACGGCATCCTGAACGTGGAGGACTTCCTGATCTCGCCGCCCGGGATCGTGCGGATCCCGGACTCGTTCCGCGTGGCGGACGGCTACCGGATGATCGCGCCGGACTCCGAGCACCCGTCGCGCAACGGCGGGGAGCTGGCGCTGATCTCGAAGATCGAGGGGAGCAAGGAGCTGAAGAAGCAGTACAAGTGCCTGGACCCGGCGCTCGCCGATCCCGACGGCCAGATGGCCGAGCTGAGGCTCGTGCTCATCGCCATGGCGCCGGGCGATCCCGGCTACGACGAGATGCTCGCCCAGTACAGGGCGCTCGTGGCGGCCCAGGAGGAGAAGATCGACGTCTGCCTCGCCCCGGCCTGGGATTCGATAGGCACCTTCATCTCGGACGCGGACAGGCTCGTGGCCGCCTTCGGGATCCTGGCGTCCATCGAGAAGGCCTTCGGCATTGCGCCCGCGGCGATCCCGGGCACGCTGCCGCCCGTGTTCGCCTCGCTCGTGCCGCCGCCACCACCACCACCGCCGCCCGAGCCCGTGGCGCCGCCACCGCCGCCGCCGGCCCAGCCGGCGCCGGTCGTCGCGACCGCGCCGGCAAAGCCAGCGCCCGTGGTGGCAACGGCCCCGGTCAAGCCGCCGGCGCAGCCAGCAGCTCAGCCAGCGCCTCCCGCGCAGCCGGCCCAGCCGCCGGCGCAGCCCGCAGCTCAGCCAGCGCCTCCCGCGCAGCCGGCCCAGCCGCCGGCGCAGCCCGCGCCGGCGCCGGCCCACCAGCCCACGCCGCCGCCACCGCCGCCTCCGGCACAACCGGCGCCGCCTCCGCCTCCACCCGCACCGCCACCGCCGCCGCCGCCGCAGTGGAACCCGATCATCCCCTGGGCTCACGTCGACGGGAAGTGAGCCTTACATGAACGCCATGACGCATAGAACGATCGCGCTCCTTCCCCTGCTCCTCGCGGTCCTCCCTGGCCTCGCAGCCTGCGGAGGCAAGGGCCTGATCGTATCGCGCGGGATCACGGTCCCCATGCAGCTCCAGCACATGACCGGCGACGAGCTGCACGAGTACTTCATGTCCACGGGCCAGAAGGCCTACACTGACGGGTCAGTGCTCGAGGCCTCGGTGGTCATGGTGGATCTCTCGTACTTGAAGTCCACGGGACAGCTGCTCGAGGCCACGGGCGAGGAGATGCAGGCGCTCGGCAAGCTCAAGCGGTTCGAGGTCCAGCTCGAGTACGAGACCAGGACCGTGTTCGCCGGGGCCACAGAGACCGAGGGGATCGCCTTCGAGAAGTGGGCCGTGACGCTGCGCGACTCCGCGGGCACGGTGATCGAGCCCACGACCGAGAGCTTCGATGCGCCGCTCGTGCAGAAGGCCGCAATCACGCCCGAGGAGGCGTTCTCGGACGAGCCGGCCCAGCTCGTCATGACCTACATCCTGAGGGGCCACCTCATCTTCGACTACCAGGTCCCGGAGGAGTGCTCCTGGGTCGAGCTGGAGTTCGCACCGCCCCAGACCGGCCACAACGTGTCCGTGCGCTGGGAGATAGCGGACTAGGTCGCGTCAGGTGGCAACTCCTGCGGAGAGCATCGTCTTCCTCGGCAAGGGCGGCGTGGGCAAGTCCACGATCCTCGCGAACCTCGCGGTGATCTACTCGCGCTCCGGGCGCAAGGTGCTGCACGTGGGGTGCGACCCCAAGCACGACTCGTCGCTCCTGCTCACCAGCCGCGTGGACGTGCCCACGGTCGTGGACAGGCTCGTCGCGACCGGCGAGATCGTGGAGCGGGACGTGGTCGTCGCGGGCCGCGAGTCCATCGACTTCATCGAGGCGGGCGGGCCCGAGCCGGGCGTGGGGTGCGCGGGCCGCGGCATCGCGCGCATGCTCGAGTTCATGGAGGGCACGAGGCTCGTGCGCAGGCGCGGCTACGACGTGGTCCTCTTCGACCTGCTCGGGGACATCGTGTGCGGGGGGTTCGCGACCCCGCTGCGCAAGGGATTCGGAAGGAAGGTCCTCATAGTCGTGTCCGGGGATCTCATGAGCCTGTACGCCGCCAACAACATCGCGCGCGCCGTGGTGAACTGCGCGCCCAACGGCGTGGTGCTGGCTGGCCTGGTCGCGAACCTCTCGGATCCGCGCGCCGAGCGCAGGATCGTCCAGCGCTTCGCCTCCAGGCTGGGCACGCGGATCCTGGCCGTGCTGCCCAGGGACCCGCGCTTCCGCGAGGCCGAGTACGCGAGGCTCACCCTGGTCGAGCACTCGCCGCGCGCGCGGCCGGTGAAGGTGCTCGAGGCGCTCGCCCGCGACATCATGGACGTGGATCCGGCCGCGATCCCGGTGCCGACGCCGATGAGCGATCAGACCTTCCACACGCGCTCCCGCGCCGGGTTCGCGTGATTTCCGCATTGACCGTCGTCATTTTTACCGTATAAACTACGGCTATGTATACAAGAAAGCTTGAGAAGCCATCTGGCTCGGTCTTCCTCTTCGGTCCAAGAGGGACTGGCAAGTCTACGTGGATCAAGAAGGAATTCCCGGAAGCCACGAAATACGACCTGCTGGATCTCCGGGAGGCGATCAGGTTGCAGCGGGAGCCATCTGTGCTCTACGACGAGGTGTCCATTCTTCCGCCGGGCTCCTGGGTCGTGATCGACGAGGTCCAGCGGGTGCCGGAGCTGCTCGACGTGGCACACCGGGCGATCGAGACGAAAGAACTGAGATTCGTGCTCTCCGGGTCAAGCGCGAGGAAACTGAAACGGGGCGGCTCGAACCTGCTGGCCGGCAGGGCGGCAACGACATCCATGTTCCCTCTGGTCACGGCCGAGGTGGGCGAAGGCCTGGAGATCACCCGGGCGCTGGTCACAGGTATGCTCCCGCGGGCGATCACGGATCCGGATCCCCGCCCCTTTCTCCGAGCGTACGCAGAGACCTACCTACAGGAGGAGATCCGGGCCGAGGCCCTCACCAGGAACATCGGCGGGTTCAGCCGCTTCCTGGAGATCGCCGCCCGGCAGAACGGCCAACTGACGAACGTTGCCGGCATCGCGCGCGACTCGCAAGCGGCCCGGTCGACCGTCGAGGGCTACTTCGAGATCCTGGCTGACACGCTGATCGGATCCTGGCTTCCCCCGTGGAAGTTGAAGTCCGCCAACAAGCAGGTCGGGCACTCGAAGTTCTACTTCTTCGATGCGGGCGTGGCGCGGGCGCTCTCGGGACGCCTTCCGTACCCGCCCTCGAGCGAGGAAACCGGCCCCCTGCTCGAGACCTTCGTGCTGGGTGAAGTACGGGCCTTCCTGGCGTATTCCGGGCTCCATTACCCCATGCACTTCTGGCGGACGCACGACGGCGCGGAGGTCGACCTCTTCCTCGAGACCGGTGACGGGTTCCTTGCGGTCGAGATGAAGTCGGGGGAGCGATGGGATCGCCGGTTCGAGCGCGGCTTCGGGAGGCTGGGCGAGCTGATGGCCCCGAAGAAGGTCAGGTGCGTCGGCATATTCATGGGACCCAGGGAGCTGAGCGCCGGCGACGTCAGGGTCCTGCCGGTAGGCGACTTCCTCCGCGAGCTGTGGGAGGGGCGGATGATCAGGTGAGCAATGACGACCCTCTGGCCGCCTTCGCGCCAGCGATGTAATCTCGCCCGATGCACGGCAGTGCGGCGATAGGCGCCCCCGAGGTCGCCCAGAAGGCCTGCCTCCTGGAGGGCCTCACCCATCTGCTCGCGGTCACGCCCGGCGACTTCGCCGTGATCCTGCACTCGGATCCGGACTGCGCGAACCTGGTGTGGCGCGACTTCCGCGCCGTGGATCCAACGCGCTTCTTCTGCACCAACCTCACGGAAGGGGACGTACTCTCGGGCACGAGCGGCCGCGTGCTCGCGGAGGCGATCCGCGAGGTGGGCGCCGGGGCATCGCCTGCCACCATCGTGGTGATCGGCAGCTGCGTCGCGTCCATGGTCTCGGACGACATCGCCGGGATCGCGGCCGCCGAGGCGAGGCGCGTCAAGGCCGGGATAGTGGCGGTCCCGTGCGAGGCGTTCAGGCTCCACGGCCAGGCATCCATCCTGGATCTCTTCTCCTCTATCATGTGGGGCATGGCGAGGAGCGGGAAGAAGACGAGGAAGTCGCCGCGGTCCGTTAGCCTGCTGGGCTATCCACCGGACGGCGGCGAGGCCGCCAGGCTCGTCGCGTCTTACGGCGGGCGCGTGGTCGCCTCGCCAGCGACCGGGGATCCGCCCGAGGCCTGGTCGCGGCTCGCGGCCGCCTCGCTGAACGTCGTGTCCGACTCCCGGCTGTTCTCGCGTTTGCTCGCGGACATGGAGCGGCACCTGGGCACTCCCTGGGTCGAGCTGGAGCCGCCCCTGGGGCTCGCGTCCACCAGGGCATTCCATTCCGGGATCGCCGAGCGTCTCGGGCTCTCGGCCAGGGCGCGCCCCGCGATCCGGAAGGCGGCCGCGCCCGCGAGCCGTGCGGTCGGTGCGGCCCGGCGCGCGCTCGCAGGGAAGCGCATGGGCTACCACGTTGCCGGACGCAAGGACTTCTCCCTCCACGTCGTGGTGCGCGAGGGCCTCTCGGGCGTGGGCATGCTGCGCGAGCTGGGCATGGACGTGCACCTCCTGTTCCAGGGATCGGCCGAGGGCCGATCGGGCGATCGGATCCGGGCCATGCTCGAGGGCTACGGCCTGGACGTCCGGTTCACGCCGCTCCCGGACAGGCCCAGCCTGGGCCGCGCGATCCGGGATCTCGGCCTCGACGCCGTGTACTGCTCGGACTCGCTGCGCGAGGAGGTCGCGGCTGCCGGCGTGCCGCTCGTGCCGCTGGGGTCGCTCGAGCCGGGCTTCGAGGGCGCGGCCAGGACCGCGGCCAGGATCCGCGCGATCCTCGCCGGCAGGGAGCAGCGGCCGTGACGAGCAGGTTCCGGATCCCCCTCGACAACCAGCGCCCGATCTTCGGCGTGTTCCTGGCCGCGCACGCCATCCCGGACTCGATCGACATGATACACACGGGCGTGGGCTGCAAGCCCAAGGCCCAGCGGCAGATCTCGAGCCACGACCGCGCGCGCGAGGCCCAGAACAAGATGGTCTGGTCGGACGTGGACGAGTCGCTCCTCATCAAGGGGTCCATGGATCGCCTCGTGGACATGACGGTCGAGACGGTACGCAGGCGCGGGAACGTGGGCCTCGTCTTCCTCACGACATCGACCGCCATGGACATGACCGGCATCGACCTCGACGCGGCAGCGGCCCGCATCCGGGCTCGGTCCCGCATCCCCGTGATCCCCCTGCCCACGCCCGGCCATTCAGGCGACCTGCACATCGGCTACCAGCGGGCAGTGCTCGCGGTCATGGAGCTGTGCGACTGGGGCGCAGCGCCCGAGGACGCGGCGTCCGTTAACCTGGCCGGGTACCTCTTCGATCGCTACGAGGCCGACCACGTTGCGAGCCTGGCCGAGATCGGCAGGCTGCTCTCGAGGCTGGTCGTGGCCCTGCAGGCCACGTTCCTGTCAGGTACGCCGGTCGGCAGGCTGCTCGAGGCCCCGAGGGCCGCAGCCACGATCGTGCTGCCGGGGGCGGCCTCGATCGCGGATCGCATCGGGCCGCTCACGCGCCGGCCGAGCATCATGGCCGACCTCCCCGTGGGTTTCGGCGGCACCACGCGCTTCCTGCGCGGGATCGCGGCGGCCCTGCCGGTCGCGGCCGCCAGGGTCGACGACCTGGTCGCGTCCGAGACGGCCCGCGCAGAGCCCTTCCTTCGCGTGGCCCGGGAACGGATCGCGGGTGCTAGGGTCGCGATCCTCGCGGACACTCCCACGGCGGCCGGCCTCACGGGCCTGCTCTCCGAGCTCGGCGCGGCTCCCGTGCTCGTTGGCCTGCTCGACCGCACGCTGGGCGGAAGGCCGGCGCTAGCCTCTGCCCTGTCGCGCGCAGGCGTGGCGCTGGACGGGTCGTGCACCGTGATCGTGGATCCGACTGTCCAGGACTTGGCCGATGCCGCAACCGCGGATCCAGACATCGTCATATCACCCGACGTGTGGCTGCCGCCCGGTTTCACGGCCCGCGCGGCCCGCGTGGAGCTGGGCATCCCCTCGAACCGGCGTCACGCCGTGTTCCCCCAGCCAGTTCTCGGTTATCGCGGCGCCATGTGCCTGGCACAGCGGCTCGCGGACGCGCGAGCCGGAATCCACTAGGGCGTGTACCACACCGGCGTGGTCCAGGCCCTCTCCTGGATCGAGACCGGGAGGCCAGGGTCGTCGCACGCTACGGGCCGCGATCCCGGATCGAACGTCATGCAATCCCACGCGGTCCACCGGCAGGTCGGGTTCTGGATCACCCTCACGTAGTAGTAGGAGGGCTCCGCAGGATCGAAGTCTGGATCCGTCCACACCGTGCAGAGCTCGTCCGCCCCGGTCCCGATCGGCTCGCACGTGGCCTCGTCCACGGTCGCTGTCGAGGCCAGGTCTCCGGCCACGTCGTACACGCGCTCCATGGCCTCACCGCCAGCGTCGATCCATCCCTTCACGACCTGCACCTTCATGAGCGGCACCTGGTCTGCCGCGGCCCAGACGACCAGGGACGGCGCCCCGCTCCCCGGGTATACGGGCATGTCGCCGCCCATCGTGGCGCCTTCGGCGTAGCCTGCGGCGGCCATCGCGGCCATGCCCGCGTCGCAGATCCCCGGCTCCCAATCCCACCCGCCGAAGAGCCTGGCCCTGATGCGCGGCCCGCTGGTCGCGAACGTCTCGCCCCTGTGGAGGGCCGCGTAGATCGAGTCCCTCGATTTCTCCTCGGCCCATACGCCAACGAGCCCGCCCGGGTTGTCGATGACCGTGTCGTGCGTGACCGTGCCAGCTCCCAGCCGCTTCGCGGGCGAGTCGTCCACCGTGCCCACGTGGCCCGGGTATGAGTCGTCCTCCACCTTGCCCGGGATCGAGTTGTGCGTGTCCGTGGCCGCCGTGATCCCCATGCGGAAGGGGTTCACTCCGAGCCTCCCCTGCTCGGCCATGCCGCGTAGTCGTACCTGGACACGCACCCCCAGAGCCGCATGCCGCCCGTGCCCGTGCCCTCGCCGCCGTCCTCGGCGTCCGCGGGCCACTGCTCCTCGAACGCGCACAGGGGATCCGGATCCCCTGCGAGCCCCTCGAACCCGTTCCTGCACTCGGTCTCGCCCTTGTGCTGGAAGATCTCGACCAGCCTCTCGATCCTCGCCCTCAAGCCGGCCATGGCCGCCTCCTCTTCCAGGGTGGCCGCCCCGCCGTACTCCAGCTCGAACATCCTGCCGTTCGACAGGTTGGTGTTGTGGGCGCTCGTCATGACCTCGCACCCGGTGCCGGCGTCCAGGCACTGGTCTGCGAGCGCCTGCCACAGGGCCCACTCGTCGATGGCCTCGTAGATCGTGATCGGCAGGGCCGGCACGACCGCGTTCCTGAAGATCACGGTCCTGTGGTTGTTGCTGACCGAGGTCGTGGACGTGTACTCGTAGCCCACGAAGGTCACGAGCCCGCACGCCGCGGTCCTGTCGTAGGCCTCCTCGGCCTCCTCCTGCACGAGCAGCCAGCGCTCGAGCGCGGCCCCGCCGATGCACCCGGCCTCGGATCCGCAGATGTCGAGCCGGGCAGGGTGCGTGGACGCGGTCTGGATCCCGAAGGTCACGACCGCGCTCTCGGGATCGTCCCTCAGCTGGACGCACTCCGGCGAGTCGTACGCCTCGTGCCCGGGCTCGGTGCAGAGCAGCATCTCGCCCAGGAACTCGGCGTGGTCCGCAATCATGACGAAGTCGAGCGGCCTCGCCAGCGTCACGGACCTGGTCCCTTGCCCGTCCACGTCCAGCGGCGGGAGGTCGATGGGCTCGCCCCTCGCGAACGCGTACGCCTCGGCCGGAACGTGCCGGTTGTCGTAGCTCCACGCGTCGAACGAGAGCCCGGTGTGCGCGTGCAGGTCGCCGAAGAACGCCTGCCGGAGCGGATCGAAGTCGTCGCACGGCTCGCGCTCCTCGGTGTAGGTCCAGCCGCCGTCGTCGCCCGCCGCGTCCCCTTCGTCGCCTGCGAGATCCTCCGGTGTGTCCCCTGCGGAGTCGCCGCTTCCATCCTGACTGTCATCCAGAGTGTCCGCGGCATCCGCGTCCCCGCCGGAGCCCCGGCTTCCGTGCCCGCACCCCTGAGACACGAGGATCGAGAGGAGCAAGGGAAGGAATGCCGTCGTAGGGATCTTCATCCAGCCAGTTTCACGCCAGATCGGCGGCTCCTGTCAACGCTCGCGGTGCGCGCGCGCACGCGATTCGGCGAGAAACACCGCGGCCCAGCCCTCCAGCTCCCTACACAGAGGCGCGAACCCCGTCGGCGAGCATCGGATGATCTCGTCGAGGTCCACTTCGAGAGCCCTCTCTACCTTGGCGGCTACCGAACCCCTGCCCGTCTCGAGGTTCCATCTCTCCTTTGCCCGGCTCTCGTCGATGGCCTCCGACTCGTCGATCGGCAGCAGCCATCCTTCGATGCTGGGTGTTGCAACGCCAAGGATCACGTGTTCGCCCGGACCTGATCCTCGGCGGCCACACGATGATCGGGGTGATGCCGCATCTCATCTCCAGCACGCGGCGTACGAGGACATGCAGCACGCCCATCGAGTCTTCGTGGATGGGATCCCCCGGTGATCCCGGGCGGAGGAAGCTGTCTCCCTCCTCGGTCTTGCCCTCGCCGATCACCATGATCGTCGCCTGCGGATGGTCGCACATGCCGGATTCCGACATCGGTTCCGAAGCTACTTCGTCGCGGACGCTCCAGTTGTTTCCGGAAGCCCCCCGATAGCTCCCGAGTACCAGAGGTCGCCGAGCGCGCCACGGAAGGTCTCGATCGCCTTTTCCAGATCGGTCCTGTCGTGGATCGACGAGACCTTCACCGCGCCATCCGCATCCCGCTCGCAGATCCGGATCTCCTCGGGCTTGCACAGGTTGACGAAGTCGACCGAGTGCGTGGTCACGATAACCTGGATCGGGGCCCCTCCGATCTCTCCACGCGCGGCCCTCCCGAGGAGATCGTAGACCTCCTTCAGCAGGTATGGGTGCATCGAGTTCTCCGGCTCCTCGATGCACAGGATACGGTCAGGCTCGGGCCGGTGAACGATCCAAAGCAGGGTGAGCGCGATAAGCATCCCCGAGGAGGCGGCCGACGCCGGATAGGGGGTGGGCGAGCCGCGATCGCGGAAACGGAGATCTACCACGGTGTCCTGGCGTCCGTCGGGCAGGGTCTTCCTCGCGACAGGGAGAAGAACCTCCTCGACCCATGGAAACAGCTTGCGGAAGCTCTCCTCCAGGGCGAAGAAGCTCTTCCTGCTCTCGCTCTGAAGGTGCAGGAGCATGGACGGAAGACCGAAACCATCTAC
>CAZGVR010000087.1:2397-10652 GCA_964528945.1 uncultured Myxococcales bacterium | reverse complement strand
GGCAGGGACCTGGGTGGTGGCGGTGGCATCGGACAGCAGTGAGCGACAGAGGGTGAGCTTCCTTGCGCGTGCGCGGCTCGCGAGGAAGCCGAAGTGGCGGATGCGCACGGAGCCCTTGGGGAGCACGTGGAGCAGGAAGCGTCGCAGGAATTCGACTCCCGCGAGCGTCATCGTCCTCCTGACGTCGCCGTGTGCCCTGTCCCGGTACGAGAACGCGACGCCATCGGCGCCGGTCGCGACGATGCGACGGTTGCTGATGTCCACGCCTTTTCGGCCACTGAGCTAAGTGAGAATAATCCAATGCTACATCAACCCGACACGGGAAACGAATCGACTGAGAGACGAAACGAGGTGGGAGCGAGCGGTCTGGAAGGCCAGCGGCTCTCTTCCGAGTTGATCTCGCTTGCGTGTGATCTGGGCGACTACGAGCACGCGCGTTTCGTGGGGGGTGGAAAGTAAACTTCCCGATCCGGATACATTACCTTCCAGGCCGGCTCTTGACACCCCTGTCATGATCGGTCTCGGAACTACTTACTCCACTAGGTTTCGGTCCGGGGCCCGGTCGGGTGCCGAGGTGTCACCCCTCCGGATCCAGGATCCGCTCCGGGTGCTTCCTCTGCTCGTCCACGTCCGTCGGCGGGATGAGCTGGTGTATCACCGAGTGCAGCGGCGTGACGACCAGCGTGCCCAGGTGGATGCGGCCCTCGCCGTCGTCCGGCCCCTCCAGTATCTGGAACCGCTCGCCCGTGGATTTCCTGTAGATCCCGATGTAGACCTCGTACGTGCCCGGTCCCATGCCGATCGGCACCTGGAACAGCACCCGGTCCTCGATGACGTCGCCGGGCCGCCACCTGTCCGCGGGCCACATCCAGTCGCCGGGCGGGTGGTCGAGGGTCGTCCTGTAGCTATCGTCCGCCGAGTCCACGTGCACGAAGAAGAGCACGTCCGGATCCAGCGGCCCGTCCACCTTCCACCACGTGGTGAAGAAGGCCTCGTGCCGCTCTATGGCCTTGCCCTCGATCTCTGATCCGAGGAGATCGATCCCGTGCGCGAGCTTCGCCTTCACGCCACCCAGCCCGGCCGGCGCCGCGTCCAGCACCACCTCGCCCGGGACCTCGTCCCACAGGTCCTTCCTCCTGAACAGCATGAGGTAGTAGCCGCGCGATCTGGCCCAGGTCCTCACGTGCACGTACCCGCCCTCCCACCGCGGGTCCCTGGTGATCCCGAACTGGTACGAGTTCTGGTGCTGGTACCCCGTCATGGCGGCCGGCCCGGGCTCCCGCTCGAACGCCGCGGCCACCCTGTCCTGCGCGGGCCCGGGCACGTACACCGTGAGGATCGCCCACGACGGCGCGAGCTCGAAGAAGTAGTCGCGCATCTCCGCGTCGTACTTCGGCTGGTTCCTGTAGTGCTCGGTCGCGCTGTAAGCGTTCAGCCCGTACGAGTGCCGCGCGCGCGCCACCCTGCCCTCGGTGAGCCCGATGAAGTCGAAGAACCTCAGGTCCGGCGCGTGGTATGGCGTGGATCCCATGTCCTGGAACGCGACCAGGGCGCCCGGCCTCTCGTGCCGCGTGATGAACTTGCCCATGTCCGGGTGGTACGTGCCAGAGAGCTCGCCCCTGCCGTTCCACCCGCCCCTCGTCCTCGCCGTGTAAACGATGTTCCAGGTCGCGGAGGTCGCGACCAGCGCCCACGCCGCGGCCGCGGCCGCGATCGCGCCCTTCCTGGATCCCGCGAGCCCTCCGATCGCGTCCACGAGGTTCTGCAGCCCCATGGCAGCCACCATGACCAGGAACGGCATGGCCGGCAGGTACAGCCTGTGCCACTCCATCTCGTCCACGCCGACCTTGACGATGTAGAGCATGAACCCGACCGCGACCAGGAGGAGCACTATCTTCTCCTTGAGGTGCCTGCGGTCGAGGAACGCGAGCGGCGCGAGCACGAGCAGGATGCCGGTCAGGTTGAACCCGAACATGTCGTGCAGCTTCTCGAGCCCGCGGATCATGAGGAGCACGCTCGCGCCGGTCTTCACGTAGAAGGTGTTCGCGACCAGCGACCCGAAGTACATGTACCTCGCCGCGTGGAACGGCAGGATCAGCCCCAGGCACCCGACGACCCAGAGCGCCGTGCCCCTGTCGACCCTCCTCTTCCAGGCGGCCTCGCCCAGGATCGTGACGCCCGCGATCATGCCCATCAGGTGGATCTCGGGCCGCGTCATGCACCCGAGCGCCATTAGGACGCCGGAGGCCAGCATGGATCCCGCGCACTCGCGGTTCCTCCACCAGAGCGCGAGGCTCGCGACCGGCAGGAACATGGCGAGCGGCTGCTCCATGCCGCTCGTGGCCCAGAGCCCCATGCTGCTCGAGGTCGAGATCCAGACCGCGGCCCACAGGTGCGAGAGCCCCCGCCTCGCGCCCGTCACGTGCGCGGCGATCAGCGTCATCGCGATCACGAGCCCCGTGCAGAGCAGCGTGCCCAGGACCTCGCTCACCTGGAAGAGGTCCCACCCCATCGCCTCGAACGGCGCGAGCGCGAGCGTCCACAGGAGGTTGGTGATGCCCTCGAGCCTGTCGCCCTCGTTGAACACGAAGCCGTGGCCCGTGACCAGGTTGTGCGCGTACCTGAAGGAGATGTAGGCGTCGTCCTTCACGAAGTCGAGCGCCGCGAGGATGGTCAGCACGAGCGGGACCACGAGGATGGCCATGGACGCCCAGAGCCTCGGCCCTGGATCCGGCGCGTACAGGACCGCGCGCACGTGGGCCTCGTACCGGCGCCGCATCCTCGCGAGCGCGATCGTGGCCGCGATGGCGGCAACGAGCCCGACGGCCCACCCGGCCCAGGGCCGGACCACGACCCACACCTTCTGCATGCGCATGTCGCGAGGGGTGAAGACCCTGGCCTTGCCGCCCGCGACCGTGCTGCCCTGAGGCAGCATCCGCACCCAGCCCGCGTGCACCCGGTCGTCCATGGACGCCGGCGACACGATCCCGAGCCGCGCGTCCGTGCGCCTGTTCCACACGCCCGTGTAGACCTCGAACCGCGCGGGGTCCACGTCCGCGGGCACGTCCACCACCACGTGGTGCCTGACGATCCCGTCCTCGCCCGCGGCCTCGGGCGGACCGTCAGCGACCAGCCGCCTGAACCTCTCCCCGCCGAGCTCCACGTGCGTGAAGATCCAGTAGTCCTCGCCCAGCGGCCTCTCGAACCTGAAGTAGAGATCGATCGGCAGCCTGCCTCCCGCGGCCATCTCGGACGGCGCCTCCATGCCGAGGAACTCCACGCCCTGGTCGAGCTCGACCGTGTCGGTCCTGCCCAGGCCCGAAGGCAGGCCTGCGAGCACCAGCGTCAGGAGTATCGCCCTCAAGCGTCAGACCTTGCCGGGGTAGTTGACCACGAACACGGAGGCGCCCACCGCGACCTTGTCGCCGTGCGCGATCCTGGCGGAATCGACCTTCTCCCCGTTCACCCATGTGCCGAACGAGCTTCCCAGGTCCTTCACCATCACGGCCCCGCCCTCGAGGTAGAACCTCGCGTGCCGCCGGGAGACCACAGGGTCCATGACCGAGATGTCCGCCTCCTTGGCGCGTCCCACCACGACGCCATCTTCCGAGACCGGGCAGATCGTGCCGCGGCACGGGCCGTCAACCGCCTCGAGGTAGATGTCGATCGCCGTCGAGGCCGATGCCCTGGGGGCTTCCTCGCCCCAGTCGGACGCCGGGGAGTCCCTGAGCGACACCGGCTCGATGGACGCGGGTTCCTGGGCCGCGTCCACCTCCACGAGCTCGTCGATCTCCTCGACCTCCTCCACCTCCTCGATCTCTTCCTCCGCCTCCACGGCCTCGCCGGCATCCCTGGGCACGACCGCGTCGCGGACCGTCGAGGACGCCTCTATCTCCTCGATCGAGGGGGGCTCTATCTCCGGAAGCGGCATGAGAGGCCAGTCGTCGGCCTTGCCCATGCCCGGTGCCGGCGGCGTCGAAGGCGTCCGCCGCTGTGACCGGGAAGCGGGAGGCGGGAGCGTGGGTGCTGACGCGGCCAGCGCCAGCTTGGCGAGCTCCAGCTCCGGCGCCTGATCGGGCATCTTCGGCACCAGGCCGCGGATGCCCGTGGGCGTCTCGTCCAGCTCGCGGCCCGGAGCGGCCGCGGGCTTCTCTTCCTGCGGCGCCTCGTCGTCCCAGGACACGAGGTCCGCGCCCGTGTACTGCTTCGCGGTCGGCCTGTCGGGCGGTCGCGATGGCCTACGTGAGGCGGCCGGCTTCCCGGGCGGCGGCGGCGCCGCAACCTTGGCTGGCCTCGGAGGAGCGGCCGGCGCAGGAGGCTCGGGAGGCCCGGATTGCCTCACGGCCTGCGGCGGCGGGAGCGGCCTGCCAGCGTCGGCGACCGAGGCCATGGCCTTCATCATGTCCTCGGCGGTCTGGTAGCGCCTGTCAGGATCCTTGTCGATGGCCGTGGCCACCACCCCGGCGAGCTCGGCCGTGAGCCCCGGCAGCGGGGAGAGGGTCCTCGCGAGATCCCCGGAGGATATGGCACGCACCAGATCCGGCATGGTCTGGGCATCGAGCGGCAGCTTCCCGGTGATCATGAGGTGCAGCATGGCGCCGCAGCCGAAGATGTCGGTCCTCGAGTCGATCTTCCCGCCGTCCGCGAGCCACTCGGGCGAGAGGGCGTGCGGGGTCATGGGCGTGCGCTCGTCGCCGCGTCCCAGCGAGCGGTCCGGCTCGAGCACGCGCGACAACCCGAAGTCGAAGAGCTTCACGGACTCGGGGCCGCCCACGGCCGCGTACAGGAACGCGTGGCCGGGCCTCACGTCGGCGTGCACCACGCCCTTCGCGTGCGCTGCAGAGAGCGCGGACAGGATCTGATCCATGAGCCTCACGGCCTCGTGGGTCGCGAACGGGCCGGTCTTCGTGAGCGCGTCCTCGATGGTCCTGCCGCGCAGGAGCTCCATGACCAGGTACGGCGCCTCGAGCCACTCGTCCCGGTTCACCTGCAGCACCTGCACTATGTGCTTGTGCTTGAGCTGGATCGACTGCCGCGCCCTTTCGAGGAACCGCTCGACCACGTCCAGATCGGCCGCGAAGTGCGGGAGCAGCACCTTGACCGCGACCATGCGTCCCTGCTGTGCGTCGCGTGCGAGGTACACGGAAGTCATGGACCCGCTCCCCAGGAGCTGGCGGATCTCGTACTTTCCTGACAGGGTCTCGCCGATCATGGGACCGCTTTCCTTGGCCGCGATCTCCCCGATGACCATGGAAAGTATGGTGCCCCGGGGAATCAGTCAAGGTGCGCGAAACCGCGGTGGGACCCTGCATCGTGTCGAGAGGTCAGGCCGCGTCCCTGGCCTGCCGCGGGAAGTGCACCCGGAAGGTCGCGCCCGCCCCGGGCTTGCTGCTCAGGTGTATGGTGCCGCCGAAGTCCGCGGTCACGATGTCGTGAACGATCGTCAGCCCGAGCCCGGTGCCGCCCTTGTCCTGCCTGGTCGTGAACAGCGGGTCGAAGATGCGCGAGAGGTCCTTCTCCGGGATCCCGCACCCGGTATCGGTCACCTCGAGCGTGAGCATGGTCTCGATCGACGAGAGCCGCACAACGACCCTGCACTCCCCCATGCCCGCGCAGGCCCCGATCGCGTTCGTGAGCAGGTTCGTGACCACCTGCGAGAACCGCCCCGGGCTGCCGCGGAGCGAGAACCAGGATCCGCTCGTCTCGACCGAGACATCGCAGCAGCTCTTCTTGATCTCGTGGCCGACCAGCACCACGGCGCCGCGGGCCTGCTCCTCGGCGTCGAACGTCACGGGCTCGTCCTTCTCGGCCATGCCCCTCGTGTGGGCCCTCATGCTGCTGATGAACTGCGCGGCCCGGTCCACGGACGCGTCCGCGGCCTGCACCACGGACCTCATGTCTGCCGCCAGGGCGGCGAGGGACTCTGGCGTGGCTCCTGGATCCCGCATCCTGGCCTCGTACTCGCCGATCATGCCGCCCAGCACGGACATCGCGGTCCTCATGGTGGCGAGCGGCGTGTTGATCTCGTGCGCTATGCCTGCGCTGAGCCTGCCGAGCGTGGCCATCTTCTCGGAGATGAGCAGCGCGCTCTGGTTCCTCTTCAGGCTCTCGTAGGCATGGGCCAGCTCTCGCGTCCGATCAGCGACCCGGACCTCGAGCGAGTCCTTGAGCGCGGTCAGGGTCCTGTTGGCCTCCTCGATCTCGCCGAGCCGCATGGCCTCCACCTTGTCCCGGTGCCTGATGGCGAGGAGCAGGATGCCGCACAGCGCAGAGTAGACGAGCGCGAGCATGACCATCTCGGTCGCGCTCAGCCCGCCCGCGACGATCAGCGACGCGAGGATGGCCGCGATGTTGGCGAGCGAGAGGAAGGCCATGCCGCGCAGCCTGAGGAAGAAGCTGCCCAGGAGGACGTTGAAGAAGATGCACGACAGCACGTGCGGCGAGAGGCCGGGCAGCGAGTCGCTCACCTGGTAGTACAGGATGTGCGGCAGCACGAACTCGACCGCGATGGTCATGAACGCGGCCACCAGGTAGTGCCTGGTCCTGCTCAGCCCGTATGCGATCGAGAGCCCTGCCCAGGCGAGCACGAGCGTGTCCGACACGTCCGGCCTGAAGGGGTACGCGAAGAAGACCCCCAGGAGCATGAACGGGATTAGCACCAGCAGCACGCCGGACAGGAACCGGGCCTGACGCCTGCGAAGCCTGCCGCCGACGTCGGCGTGCGGCTCGAGCAGCAGCCTGCCTGCCGTGTCCAGGATAGCCATCTCCTGATGTTTATGAAATCGACAAGCCGCACACAAGGTCGTGCGCCGGCAAGGTTCGCAAACGAACGCGACGCATGCTTCCTTCTGCCCGATTACTTCTCGCGTCCCCACTTGTGAGCGACCTTCACGCCTAGCATCACCCCAAAACTCCCATGGAGGCCGACGGGTTAGCCCCGAGAGCCGTCCGGGATGTCGAGGGCCGCCTCATCCATGGAATGCATCGCATGGAGCCCTCTCCCATGGAGCGTAATCGCGAACCGTGGTAATCTAGAAAGTTACGAGAATACATGAATGCCGATCGTCATCACTTCCTGCCCTGCACACGCGTTTGCCCGATCCGGGTCGGCATGGGATTATTCAGGGCGCTGGGGGCGGCAATAAGGGGTTGAGGCGATGGAGGCGAAGACGGACAAGCTCCATTTCTGCCCTTCGTGCCAGCATCCGGTCGAGCCCGGCGGCGCGACGTGCCCGGGATGCGGGGCAACGCCAGGCTCCAACGGCTGGCCCGAGGACCCCTTCGTGGGCCTCGAGATAGACGGCAGGTACCGCATCGGAGCCAGGCTGGACGCGGACGGCCTGTCCCTGTCGTTTGCGGCCGTCCGGGTGCGGGATCCCGCCACGAGACTCGTCCTCAAGATGCCGGATTCGGCCCGGTCCAGGGACCAGGTGGTCCGCGACGCCTTCATCGAGGAGAGCAGGAAGGCCAAGGGTGTATCGACCCCTTCGATCGCCAGGATCCTCGACATAGGCGTCACAGGGGAAGGCGCCAAGGATCCGTACATCGTCTACGAGCACGTCGAGGGCGAGATCCTGGCGGATGTCATCCGGAAGGAGGGCAAGCTCGATCTGCGCGAGACGCTCGAGGTCGCCAGGAAGCTGGCCCTCGGCATAGAGATCGCACATCGCAAGGGCGTGATCCACCGGCACCTGGCTCCCTCGAGGATCGTCCTCAGCGGGAAGGGAATGATGGGGACCGTCAAGGTGCTGGACCTCGGGTTCGCGGCCATCCCCCCCCGGAGGATCTCCTCGAAGGCCGCCCCCGGTGCCGGGCGGTACGTGCCGCCGGATCAGCCCGGTGTCCCCCTGGATGTGCGCACGGACGTCTACGCGCTCGGCATCATGCTGTTCGAGATGGTCACCGGGAAGCCGCCAACCGGTGCGCAGAGGCTCAGGCAGAGCATGACCTCGCTTCCCGAGGGCCTCGACGACCTCGTCGCGAGAATGACGGACGCCGACCACGGGAGGCGCCCGGCCAGCATGATGGATGTGGCCAAGGCGATTGCCGGGATCAGGATGGGTCCCATACGCTCGACCCTTCCACCCGGCGGCCGGCCTTCGTCCGAGTCCATGCCCGCGCCGGCAGACGCGCCTGCGGCCTCAGCCGTTGCCGCGCTCGCGCTCAAGCGGATCGTAGCGCCGGCAATCGCACCGGTCGTCCTGCCCATGGCCGCCCCTGCGACGCCACCAGCGACGCCGCCAGCGACGTCACCT